>JBCBQE010000183.1:0-9449 GCA_039820385.1 Cyanobacteria bacterium J06635_10 | reverse complement strand
GCCGGCAATAGGAATAAGGGTTTGAGGGTAGTTTACATTCTGTAATATAGCTTGGTTTATTTGTGCCGACTTACTTACGATCGAAAAGTAGCATTTTAGCACGAAATCTAAAACCAGTAGCAATGCCGTTAAATCATGTAATTGCTTGATATTCAAGAGAAAAATATGCCCGTCAGTAGTTTAGAATGGGGAATAGGAAAGAGAGAACATAGATAATTTTTGTATATATCTTTTGATTATATATAACATTTTACACTTGACTTTCAAACAAAGCAGCATTTTTACAGATGTATAGATAAAATTTTTAGAGTAAGAATAAGTTCTTTTGTCGAAATATCAGCAGACGGCAAGGTAGAATATTTTCATACTTTTATCTTGTCTGCCCAACAACTGCTGTATAGCTGCGGTTAGCTGGCATTTTATAACTGTAATTGCCTGCAAGACCCTTGAAATATCTTTAATATTCTTTACAAATTGCAACTGTCTGCTTTATACCAGACTCCATTGTAATTTGTACAATGCAGCTGTGACGGGTACCCATGAGAATTTTTTTCTTCTAAAAAAATTCTCATGGGAGCCCTTGACGTGGATTTAAATCCAGATTGTGGCTCCTTAACGACATTCATGAGCATTTCGACTTCCGTGCTGAGTGATTTGCTACAGGCACTACCCTACCTGCGGCCCCAAATATACTTTAAAGCTTCATTAACGGCGCTCTCCCATGCGATGGAAGATCAAGTTTTGGCTGCCACAATGGAGCAGCCTTTAGTGATTGCCAATTTTCAGAGAGAGAGATTCTACCGGCAAGAAGCTCATCGCTATCAGCGACTGGCACAAATAAGCAACCAAATATACGTTTTATCTGCACCAGAGGCAAGTTTTAGTAACAGTTCGGAATATTACGAAAAGATCGCTTTTGAGCCGAAAGATACTCTTGCTCAAGAATGGCATTTGGTGGTGATTGCTTTAAATTATGCTACTTGCTTGGTTTGCCGGGAATATCCAGTTTCCATAGTTAAAAGAGATTTAACACAATTAAGTCCGAGTCTTGATATGGACACGGCACGAAGATTTGAGGGGATTTGGACGGCTCAAAGGAGTGTAAGCTTGAAAGCCGCTGACTTATTATTAGATAAAATACTTGTTTATCGTCCGGAATTAGCCGCGAAAATTGAGCAAGCGCGTCAACGCTTTGGTATTGGAGACGATTACACTCAGAAGGTTGTAGACGAAACCAGCCAATATGCTTGTGATATTGATACCAACCCCTTTGTACAGCGATTAGTTACCTATTTACAAGCTAGTCAATATAAACTACACAAAGCTTATCGGTCTATCGCCGCCCAAGCACGAAAAGAGCGTTTAGTCAACTCAATCAGTACTGCAATTAGGCGATCGCTAAATCCACAAGAAGTATTGGAAGTGGCGGTACAAGAATTAGGACAGAATTTGGCAGCGAGTCGCTGTTTAATCTACCGCACTCAAGCCGCCGATAAAAACGCGATCGTCGAACACGAATTTATCAGTTCAGGGGTTTCATCGCTTTTAGGACAAACCAGAGAATTACAAAGTAATCCTCTCTTCCAGGAAATAGTAAAAAAAGGTGACGGCGTTTGTATTTCTGATACTCTGGCTGACTCTCGGGTGAATAGTTCCCCTGGGGTTGCCTCTTTTGTGGAAATGTTTTCAATTCGCTCTTGGCTAATGGAACCCGTGTGGTTCCAGGGACGAATGTTGGGGATGATAGAGTTGCAATATTGCTCGGATAAACCCCATGAATGGCAAACTGGCGAACTAGATTTAGTCAAAGCCATAGCCACTTCCATTGGAGCAGCTTTAATTCAAGCGGAAGCCTACGCTAATTTAGAAGATTTTAACCAACAATTAGAAGCATTAGACCGAACTCGCAGCAACCTGATAGCGATTACCGGGCACGAGTTGCGTACTCCACTTTCCACAATTTTGGTGTGCTTGGAAAGCCTGGCCACCGAACCAGATATGCCTTTAGAGTTGCGCCAAGTGATGTTGAGTACGGCACTCTCCGACTCAGAAAGAATGCGGAAGCTGATTCAAGATTTCTTAACTCTTTCTAACTTAGAAAGTGGTCGAATAGAATGGCATCCAGAAACTTTGACACTACAGGAATGCGTGGATTTAGCAATTAGCAGAATTAATGCTCGCAGCGCAACCGAAAATTTACCCAAAGTTTCCAGTAAAATATCTGAAAATTTGCCTTTAATTAGAGCAGATGGTGATTGGTTAGTGGAAGTGTTAGCAAAATTGATTGACAACTCTTGTAAATTCACACCACCCTCCGGAGAAATTACCATCAAAGCTACTCGTAACGGCAATCAAATGATTGAAGTCATCGTAGCTGATACTGGAAGAGGTATAGAACCCAATCGTTTAGAAATTGTTTTTGACCGTTTTTATCAAGAAGAAGGAGCCTTAAGACGCACCACGGGTGGAACGGGTTTAGGTTTAGCAATTTGTCGTCAAATAGTTATCGGATGGGGAGGGGAAATTTGGGCTGAATCATTAGGTAAAGATAAAGGTTCCAAGTTTCATTTTACCGTACCAAGTATTGAAGGAAGCCAGGAGGAGAGGCGGATGCTGGTTGGTAGGGAACAGTGAGCAGTTAACAGTCAACAGTGAGCAGTCAACAGTGAGCAGTCAACAGTCAACAGTCAACAGTCAACAGTCAACAGTCAACAGTCAACAGTGAGCAGTCAACAGTCAACAGTGAGCAGTCAACAGTCAACAGTCAACAGTGAGCAGTCAACAGTCAACAGTCAACAGTCAACAGTGAGCAGTCAACAGTCAACAGTCAACAGTCAACAGTTAGGAGTTAGTTGTACTAAATGCTATGGGGCTCTATTTTTCTAAGAACTGTTAAAGTTCCTAACACAATCGTAATATGACCCCGGTTGCAATGTTACGATGCCGTAAAAACGTTGAGAGGATATATTATGGCAGAAGCACTCTCGGGAAAAACTCCAATATTTGGTGGCAGCACCGGCGGCTTGCTAAAAAAAGCGGTAGAAGAAGAAAAGTACGCGATTACTTGGACTAGCCCCAAGGAACAAGTATTTGAAATGGCTACTGGTGGCGCTGCGGTAATGGTTGAAGGCGAAAATATGCTGGAAATTGCTCGTAAAGAGTACGGCATTGCTTTGGGCGCTCAATTCCGGAAAATGAAAATTACTGATTACAAAATTTACCGGATTTATCCCAGTGGAGAAACCCAGTACTTACATCCATCTGATGGTGTCTTCCCTGAGAAAGTTAATGAAGGTAGAGAAAAAGTTGGTTATGTTCCCCGTAAAATTGGCAATAATCCCAATCCTGCAACACTTAAGTTTAGTGGTGTAAAACCCTGTGATGCTCCTAATCCTGAGTAGAGACACTAAACAGTGAACGGCGAACAGTGAACGGTGAGAGGTGAATGACGAACAGCGAACAGTTAATGAGTCTATGGGTAATAGAACAAAAAATATGGGAAATAAGATAATCGGTTGAGAATTCTAAACTGTATTTATTTCCTGTTATTTTAGTGTTTGGCTGATAGATATTAACCGATCAACTGTATTATTCGGACGAATACTGTTCACTGTTCACTGCTCACTGATAACTGTTCACTGCTCACTGTTCACTGTTCACTGATATTATGCGTTGGGAATTTGGTCGAAGAAGCGATAATGTTGAAGATAGACGCGATGGAAAGGGAAAGGTTTCTCCTGGGGTAATTAGTGGTGGTATTGGTGGTTTAGTTCTCACCCTGCTGGCAATTTTTTTAGGTATAGATCCAGCGATTATTGACCAAATAATACCTCAAGAAGATGGTTATCGTGGTCCAACTCAAACAACTTCCCAACCTAAAGATGAGATGGGACAATTTGTTTCAACTGTACTTGCGGATACCGAAGATACCTGGAATCTATTGTTTCGACGTATGGGGAGAAACTACCGGGAACCAAAGTTAGTCCTATTTAATGGTGCAGTAGAATCGGCTTGCGGTTATACTAGTGCAGCTGTTGGTCCTTTTTACTGTCCTCCAGATCAAAAAGTATATCTAGATTTAAGTTTTTTCCAAGATTTACGTACGAAGCTTGGCGCTCCTGGAGATTTTGCTCAAGCATATGTAATTGCTCACGAAGTTGGACATCACGTCCAGAATTTGATGGGAATTTCCGATAAAGTTAGAAACATACAAAATCGAGTTAGTCAAGTTCAAGCAAATCAACTTTCCGTCAGATTAGAATTACAAGCAGATTGTTTTGCCGGTATTTGGGCGCATCACGCAGACAGACAAAGACAAATTATCGAACGAGGGGACATCGAAGAAGCTATTAATGCTGCTGCAAGTATCGGAGATGATAGATTGCAAAAGCAATCAAGAGGATATGTTGTCCCGGAATCCTTTACTCATGGGAGCTCTGCACAGCGCGTCAAATGGTTTAAGCGCGGTATTCAATCGGGTAAATTAGAATCTTGCGATACCTTTGAAAAAACTGGTGTTTGATTAGGTATTGGTGATGGAATTTTAGAACTCGCGGAGTTAGGAGTTAAGAGTTAGGAGTTAAGAGTTAGGAGTTTAAATTCTCCCCATCTCCCCATCCCCCCATCTCCCAATCCCCTATCTCCCTACTTCATCCAGTCAATAATCTGCGGGTTTACTAAATCTGGAACTTCGTCATGGGGACAGTGACCTGCACCAGGTATTGGTACAATTTTGATATCTTTACCATTTTCTCGCGCATCTTCGTAAACTTTGGCACCAGTAATTGGTGTCCAGGGGTCATCTGCACCCCAAATGACTAATAATGGACGTTCAATTTTGGGTAATAATTCTTCTGGAGAAGCACCAGGAGGGGCTGTCAAAATAGAGGCGAATACTTGCTGTGCGCCTTCGTCGCAGGATGGCTGATAAAGCATATCTACTAATTCGTCGGTGACGGCTTGGCGATCGCGATAAACTTGGTAAAGGGTACGGCGAATTTGCGATTTTCTGCGGATGTTATTAAATACAAATTTACCTGTTATGGGATGACTGACTAATTTGTTAAAAGCTCCCATAACAAAGCGCAGCGGTGGGTTTAATTCGTGGGAGCGATGACTCAAGCCACCGGCAGCGTTAATTAAAACAGCGCCTGTGGTAATTTCAGGATGTTCTACGGCTACTGTCAAACTGATCAAAGCTCCGACGGAGTTACCGATAAATACGGCGGGTTGTTTAATATGTTCGAGCCAAAAGTCTTTGAGTAATTCCACCCATAAGTCTACACTGTATTGTATGGGTGCTTTATCGGAACCGCCAAATCCTAGTAAATCGAGGGCAAATACCTGATAGCCAGCATCAGCTAAAACGGGGATATTTTTCTTCCAATGTCCGATTGATGCACCGAAACCGTGAACTAACACTAAAGGTTTTCCCGTACCCGTAACGGTGTATTGAATTTTGTAATCTTTCCAAGTCCAAAAGAGTTTTTCAAAGCTGGTTATTGATTGGGATGTGGTAGTCACAGTTTTTGTGAAGTTTAGTAAAGTCTTTCTTATTATGTTAATAGTCTTTGAGCATTTACGGTAAATAAAAAATAGGTTGCTGAAAAATTCTGTAGAGACGCGATATATCACGTCTCTACATGAGGCGATATATCACGTCTCTACATGGGGATATCCTGTTAGCTATAGGTGGTGCGGTAAGTGCTATGTACTTACAGGAGCAAAATCAACTTTGGCAGTTATATCGTTAAAATCGCGATCGCCACCTCCGACTAAATCTTCAAATCCAAAGGTGTTATCGGCAAGCATGATTATGTGATCTTCACCGTCTGAATTAGCTCCAAGGAATGGGAAGAAAATATCAGGGTTATTACTAGTATCATCATCAGTAAATAGGTCTGTGCTACCATCAACAATGATAAAAGGTACAATAATTGCTCCTGCTTCTAATTCGCCTGTAAAGCTGGCTGTAGCCTGGTCTGCTACACTTAAGTCAATACCAGCGATGCGGTTTTGAACTGCGGCTTCTGCATAACCAATTTCTCCAACTAGTATATCTGCCGTACCATCGCCGTCAGTATCTATACCTCCATCTTCGTCAATAGCACTGAAAAAACCAACAAAGTTATCAAGACTTGCATCACGGTTGATGGTAAAGGTTACTGTTTGGCTGGTAGTTTCTTCACGCAAGTCTAATACTTGAAGTTGTTTCTCTTTTTGGAGTTTGGTACCGATGGTTGTTGTAACTTCGGCATCCAATGTCATCTCAAGTTCCAAACCTGCAAAGCCTAAATCGAAGGTATTGTTACCAATATCGGATATATCTAAGAAACTATCAGAAGAAATACTTACTTGTGAGATATCGATTTTGCCTGCTTTTACGCCTTTAAGGGTAGCACCAGTTACCGATAAGAAACGGAAGGAGGTTTCCTCCTCGAAAGTAATACTAGTACTAATATTTGTGTCGAAGCCTGTGGGTACATTTCCTAAAAAAGAAACAATACTTAGGGCACGATTTAAAGCTGCTTGGGTATATCCTTCATCGTCGGGAGAAATTCCATCGATAGTGCCTAAATCGTCATCAACGGTAAAATAAGCAATTTCTTTGATTTCTTGAACGGTTGTACTCTTGAAGGAGAGTTTGATAGAAGATTTGCTACCTTTGATTTTGAAGGTTTTGTTACTGTTAGATTCGAGGCTAAATTCTGCTTCGTCATCCCCATCGTCGTCGTCATCGTCGTCATTTTGGCTAATTATCTCACCTGAGTTTTCGTCTTCATCATCGTCGTCGTCTTCATCTTCATCATCGTCGTCATCGTCGTCGTCATTTTGGCTAATTATCTCACCTGAGTTTTCATCTTCATCATCGTCGTCGTCTTCGTCGTCGTCTTCATCGTCGTCTTCATCGTCGTCTTCATCTTCATCGTCGTCGTCATCCTCATCAACGATAATCAGCTCTTCATCTTCACTAGTAATAGTGATAGTACCCGTTTCAATATCTGTTGTGGAAACGGTATAGTCACTTCCGGCTACTAAACTTAAAACTACGGTTTCTTCTTCTTCAAAACTGCTATCATTTGTAATATTTAGAACGATAGTAGCAGTGTCTTCTCCTGCTTTGAAGGTGACTTTACCTTGGCTACCGTCAAACTCACCGGTACTAGTTATAGTGTAATCTTCATTAAAACTAGCACTACCGCTGATAGAAAATTCAACTGTTAAAGCTTCAGTAACTTTACCTGTACGGCTGAAAGTATAAGTGATTTGACTATCAACATCTTCAGTAATCCTGTTGGAGTCAACTGATAAAGTAATTTCCGGTTTTTCTTCTTCTTCCTCTTCTTCTAATTTGACAAGGAAGGTATCAAAAAAATTATCAGTAGTAAGAATTTCATCTGAGAAGGTAGCTTCTTCGTAAAACTCTCCGGCGATGTAAATTTTGCCGTCATAGAAGGCGATATCATTAATTTTATCTTCTTCTGTACCGCCTATGTTTTGCGCCCACTGTACTTCACCTCCGGTGTCAAACTTGGCGATAAAGGCATTTTCAGCTTCGTCATCTTCAGCAACTTCACTCTTAAGCATGAAGTCACCAATATTTATGCTGTCACTTTCATAATATCCAGTGACGTAAGTACTGCCCATATCATCTACGGCAATACTTTCAACTTCAACATAATTTTCATCATCGTTATCTTCACTGTTGAAGTCTTCTGCCCAGATTACATTACCTTCACTATCAAGTTTGGCGACGAAAATATCACCTTCTTCACCACCTTCAAGAGTCTCGCTGCCAAACTGTAAAGTTTCTTCAAATGCTCCGGCGATATAAACATTGCCTTCCGAGTCTATATCAATCCCAGATAAATATTCCTCATAGTCTGTACTGCCAAAATCTTTTGCCCAGAGTACATCACCTTGATTATCTAGTTTAGCGACGAAAATATCACTTTCTTCACCACCTTCAAGGGTAGTATCACCAAAGGTAGCTGTTTCATCAAAATCTCCAGCAATATAAGTACTACCTTCATCGTCTGCGACAATGCCAGAGGCTTCTATATAACTATTAGCTTCAATAGCGTTAAATTTATTTGCCCAGATTGCATCACCATTATCGCCGTCAAGTTTGGCAATGAAAACACTACCTTCTTCACCACCTTCTAAAGTAGTACTACCAAAAGTGATTTCTTCTTCAAATTCTCCGGTGATGTAGACGTTACCTTCCGAGTCTAAATCAATAGCAGATGCATACTCGTCATCGTTTGTATTACCAAAGTCATCTGCCCATACTACATCACCATCGCTATTAAGTTTGGCGACAAACACATCACTTTCTTCACCACCTTCAAGGGTAGTATCGCCAAAGGTAGCTGTGCCAGAGAATGTTCCGGTAAAGTAAGTATTACCGTCATCATCTACGGCAATATCTTCAACAAAATCAAAATCATCGCCGCCAAAGCTCTCTGCCCACAAGACATTTCCATCTTCGTCAAGTTTGGCAACAAAAACATCTAAATTATCTTCGGCTGTGAGAGTATCATCACCAAGGGTAAGAGTTTCTTCAAAGCTTCCGGTGACATAAGTATTACCGTCATCATCTACGGCGAGATAATCAGTAGAATAATCATCACCGCTAAACTGGTTTACCCAATCTACATTCAATTGAGGATCGTCATTAGTGATAGTACCCATTAACATCACATCTTCATCTTGTGAATCATCGAAGATGTAATCTCCCTCAGCCAGACTTAATTTAACGGTTTCATCTGACTCAATATCACTATCTACAATTGGTGTAATGCTAACGGTAGCTTCGGTTTCTCCCGCAGCAATGATAACTTCACCAGTAGTACCATCAATTACTGCGCCTTCTACTTCGTAGTCTGTATCAAATGTGGCGCTACCATCTACAGTAAAGTTGACTGTTAAAGGATCGGTAGTATCCCTGTCACGGGTAAAAATATATTCGAGTGCTTCATCACTATCCTCTGTGACAGTCATGGAGTCAATATCAAGACTGACTTCTGTTGGGGGTAATAATTCATCCATATAAAGTATTCCTATGATTTTATCAATAAAAAGGTTTCTCATCGGTTGTAACCTAAGCGGTTTTTGAATGTCAAAAAAAGATGAATATAAAATACAATAATCAGTATTTACACTTATAAAAGTAGATTGTCGGTAAACGCAATTTGAGAGAGAGAAAGATTGAGGGATGAGGGGAAATTAGCAGTTGCTATAATCGTCGCGTGCCTTACAAAAGCAAAGCCCACCGTAATCGGTGGGCTAATATTATGAATTTTTAATTTAGAAGTAATCTCTTTATTTTTTAACTTCTAAATCCATTTGAATTTGCATTCTCTTTTATATAGCGGATTTCAGTTGAGTGCAATACATAAAAAACCCCACTCCCTTCCCTCTCCCCTCCCGAGGGGAGAGGCTTTTAG
>JBCBQE010000182.1:0-9456 GCA_039820385.1 Cyanobacteria bacterium J06635_10 | reverse complement strand
AACGATAACGTTAGAAAAGACCGTAAAGTCTGTGATTAAATTATTTTAAATTTAGATACAATTTGTTTTGTTATCATTGTTTATTATTTATTAAAAGTTTTAACTTGTATGGATAATTAAATATTTGGTTTTTTGAAATTTATACTACGAATAAAATTTTAACTATTATTAGCCGTAGTGTAACTAAAAAATAGCTATACATACTTAGAAATAATCCTTAAAAAACTTCCTCCTCTTCTTCCTTAGTGGATTCATACTTAACTGCTTTACTTTCCCAATCAATAGAGTTTAAGTATTTTTCATTTTCTTCTTGCCATTCTCGCTCTAAACGCTCGTATTCTTCATTCTGCGCTTGCACAACACCGTGTAAAGACAAATCATCACTACCCAAAACCCCTTCGGCAACCAAATCTCCTAAATTATCTGAATCCCACACATTCGGTTGTAAAACTACTTTTTTAGCGCTATCCATAACTCAATATCCTCAAAGAATGGTTGTTACTTAATCCCCATAATAAACAAAAATTCGGCATTTAAGAACAAAAATACTACTTTAGTGATATACATATTCTTCACTAAAGAACTACTATGCATCAATCTATAAAAACTAGATTTGAAGGTGAAATAATGAACTAATACATAGAAGGTTATGGCAATTACCCTCTCTCACTTCTGCACGAAAACGGGTAAACCAATTATCGCTGAAGGTGAACCAATTACAGAAACTATCGAACACTGCTTGGCAGAATACTTTGCCCCAAATTCTACCTTCAAGTTGGGAATAGTATATCAGGGGCTAACAACAGAAGAAGACCTCAAACAATTTACAACAGAAGGATTAACACTACAATTTGCTGCCGATAATCGTTTCTACTTTATGGACGAAGAATTGCGAGAAAAGATTTTTGACCAACCCCACTTCGGTGCCGCATATGGCTCAAATATGTTCACACCCTGTCAAAGTTTTTCCGAAAGAGAAAATTTGCGAGTTTTAGTAGTGGACGCTGACACTGGAGAAAACGGTGGGGTGATGCCAAATTCTGAAGCAATTAAGTTAGTTGGTGATGGTGATGGGAAAATAGATGCTGTATTACATAAGTCTTTAGGTAATGAGCCAGCAACACCATTTCAAACTCGTTTTGGTATCAAAGAAAGACGTGCTGGACTTGACGTAAATAATGACGTGAACAAAGTTTGGCAATTAGGAAAAGGTACATTTGCACCAAGGGATTTAAGTCAGGTAGGGAATGGGTATGATTTGGTAATTTCTAATGAGCAACTCAAGGGGAGAGGAGGGGAGGAGCGGGGGAGCGGGACAGTGGGGGAGAGGGGGAATTGTTCTGATATTGCTGTACAAATTCCTGATTCGGAAGGAAATCATAACCCCCACTCCCTCACTCCTCCACTCCCCCACTCCTCCCCTCCCATAAAACCTGGAGAATACACGATGAAGATGGGAATTGGAAACAAGACCAATGCATACCACGGTATCACTTCCACGGGCGCTCAATTCTGGAATTCTTTTCCCAAAGGTGTTGAAGGTGATGTACTTCCACGATTGCACAAACGTCTGGAAGAACTTAAAGATATGGCTAATGACCCCAGAAAAATTGCTCAAGACTATATTGATTCAATAGATGCTAAGTGTAAACATCAAATACAAGCTCAGACAGAATCGGAAGATTTGATTGATTTTGAAAGCTTTGACTTAGGGGATATTGAAAATCTAATCGATGATATGTTTTTGTCAAATGATTGCGAGCAAAACTTGATATATCGTCTTCTCAAAGCAGACTTAAAAGAACATTGTCAATTATTAGAGCATCCCAAAATTATAGATAAACTTCAAGAACACTTAAAACAACAATATATGGATTGCGCTACGGGAAGATTTATCAAATTTGATTCAGCAATGGCGCAAACCTGTCATGATTTAGAGAAGAATGAAGTTTGTTATCCCAAATTCTCAGACGGTGCAGAATTGATTGTTTATCGTGGTCCCACTGCTAATTCCAATACGGTGGATGTTTACATAAATCGTCATTTACCGAACGAACCACACGATATTGGCACAATTAAAATGTCACCCCAAGGATTAAAGCATTCGCTATCCGATTGTGACGGAGATAGGATGGCGTTACGCCGAAGGCGTTTAGCTCCGCTAATCGCCTTATCGTCTGACTTCCCTCACACAGCAGCAGAGATAAAACAGAAGCAATTAAAAGAAAACCGTTATTCTGAAATAGTTAAACCTGATAAAAAAGCATACAAGGGTTCTTTTGAGCAAATAGCTTTAGATGCGATGGAGAACAAAATTGGTATAGTTGCCAATTTATGTATGAAAGGAATTGCTCTTGAAAACGAGTGTATCTCAATTCCGCCCAAAGAAGCCCAGAAATTTATCCAAGATATTTCCTGTGCAGCGGTAGAAATGCTCAATGCTGAAAATCATCACACTCATACAATTCAATATCCAGAAAATCTCCGAACGCAAATAGTTGAATTAACACAATTGTGTCAACCAGAAACTCAAAATAAAACTGAAATAAATAAACTCAACAAATCACCACAAAGTAATAAAGATTTAGCTTCAATTCCCAAATCAAAGATTAAAAAGGTTTTAGAAAAAATTGGTAAGTTTTATCATGATGTTGTTGGGATATTAGGGGGACAGCTACAAATAGAAGTTGATAGAGGTAAAAGTGCTAATCGCTCCGACCCAAAAATAGTAAATGCCTGTAATACTATCATTAAAAGCTTTGATGTTGCTCCGTGGGTTGAAGAAAGAAATAAGAATGAGATTTATACTAAAAAAACGATGAATCTTAAAGGTCACTCTGCTATTGATAAAATGGCGAGCCAGACTAATGAAGCATTTTCACAAAGCGCAATCGTACCCCGTTCAACCCAACAGTTTCAAACCTTTTTTAAGGGAGTTGAATTTACACCCGCACAAAAACAAAAAGCAGTTAATATTAAGAGAATATACGATTCATTGATTCGTCGCGCAATTCAAATAAGCAAAGAAGTAAAACAAGCACCAGGTTTAAAAATTGTTGCAACTAGTCCTAAAGGTTTTCAAATAGATATTGTTGGTTTAGCTCAGAAAAAACATCCGAATATTTTTGATAACCGAAAACTCAATATTTCATTAATAGAAAATAAAAATCCCTTCAATAAAGCCGATAACAAATGGATAGCAATAGCACCTGTAATCGACGAACATGGAAAACCGAAATTTAAAAGCAACGGTCAACAACAGCTTAAGCACCTGGGGTATATTTCAGAAACTTCTTTAAAGCAATTTCAAGGTCGTATTAAGCCATTTACCGAATTCAATAATTTAACTAAAAAAATTGAACCTGGATTGACATCAAGTCAAGTTAGAGCAGCTTTCAAACAAGTAAAAGACTTCGCAACTAAAACTCTTAACAGTATCCCCGAATCAGAAAAAGAAGCAGTAGCAGCTGCAATGTGGCAGATTTCAACAACGAGCAAAGACGATGCAAGATATGAATTTAGTAAAACATCGGCTGCATTCGCTGTATTTGGAGAAGAAATAATTGGAAGATTAGAACAACTGCAATTTACCGAATTCGCAGTTGTGGGAACCCACAAACCCTGTAACGAACATTTGGGACGTAAATGGATAGGAGAAAAAGTTGAATGTGCTATCGAACAAGCTCCTGACCCTGCTAATCCTACAGAGAATAAGCGTTGGCTGATAGCTGAAGATAAAAAATTGGGGGTATTTCGTAGCGAATCAGCACAGTTACCTATCGGTACTTCTTTTAGTGCAGAAATTACTTCTCCAACTAGCGCATCGGTTGTTATCACGAGTACTAAAGGTAATCAATTAAAAGTGGGACAGTTGAAAAAATATGAAGCAGTTCCAAGAGAATGGAATGGAGAGCAAGGCACAGTAAAAATTAAACTTTCTAATGTTGGAAAGACTGTTAAACCTATTGCTTTAGTTGATGATAAACCTTTGGGAGTAATTGACAAAGAATCATTCAAAGTATTAAGCGAGAAATTAAATTCCAGAAGTATTAAAATTGAAGGGTTTAAATTTGAAGGTAGACTAGAATCATCACCCGCTACTATTGCTCATATTAAAGTTGACCCCCAAACAATTCAATATCCTCAAAATTGGACTAAAGAAGAACCTTTAGTTATTGATAAGAAAAAAAGTTTATTAGACGAATTAAAACCAATTCTCAATGAAATTTATCACGAGAAAGAGAATCAAGGATTGCTCCATGATGATGAAGCATCTTTAGGCATATTACCGATAAAAAATGAATATTATAAATCTTTTTTACAACAAAGGAATATAGAACCAGAAGTTTTTCAGAAACTATCTGAGGAAATTGATAAAAAATTTGGTGTTGAAAGCTTGATTGGTATTGCGAACAAAGACAATATTGAAGAACTTTATTTTTGTGTTGCTGTACCTACAAAGATTTCTGAACAGAAGACAGCAGCTAGAATCAACGATACATTAAATTTCCCTCTAGAATACGACCAGTTACAAAATGGACAAAGAACTAAATTTATCGCAATTGAGTTGAATGAATTGCGAGAGTTGATTCATGAAATCGGCAATAAAAATCAAATAAAGGAGTCAAAAACTCAACAAGTTGAAGTTAAAGCGATTGATGAAACAAATTCTGCTGAGAATAATACACACATAGTAGCCTCCATAGAAAATAATTCAAATTTATCTCCTTTACCTCTCCCAGAAACTTCCGTATCAGTAAAACGCGAAGAATGGGAAAAGCAGATGTTAAAACAGGCTCTTGATAGTTTAAAAGAAAATCCCGCGAATGCTGATGAGGAAATACAAACAGCTACCTTCGGAGATGGTCAATATCGAGTTATTCATCATATACCTTCAGAAATGCTGCGGATTATTGATGAGAAGGAAAATCATCGCGGGACTTTATATAAGGCACAAAGAGGGAAACCCTTTGAGGTATGCAAGTTTACTGAGGATGAGAAGAGAAGCTTTGAGCGTAATCCGATACAGGAACAAAAAGCTTTGCAACAGGAGTAGAACAAAATTGCTACACACATCACTATCCCAACGGGCATCTTTAAAGCCTGATGAATACTAGTTCATCAGTTCCAACACTGACGGGAACCAGCGCAACTGCTGGATTGTTTTATTATTTCCAGCTGCTTCTTGCAAAATAACTTTAGCATGAGGTTCACCTAACTCTGTTGGCATCCACGCTGGTTCTTTGTTGGGATTCTGATATTGCAAGCCTAATTCCTTGAGTCGCTGGTTCATTTTTCTAGCACTCAGTTTTGTACCAGTGCGATTATTATACAATTCGCTCAGTTTGGTAACACTCAGCAAGCGGTCTTCAACTGGCAGCGGTAAAAGTTTCTTTGCTTCCTCCATCGTTCCTATTAACTCTGGATGATGCTTACCAATTTCATTAGCAACCACCCCAGCAATCAGATTAGGGTGAATGCTAGCAATTGATAGCACTGTAACGGTAGCTTCCTTGATTTTTCCAATAGCAGGTGTTGAAGGTGCAGTCTCAGTAATTACTTTGGCACGGACAATTTTTTCGCACTCTAAAAAGTAGCGGCGAATAGTTTTCCCTTGTTCGGTACCTGCCATCATTCCAAAAGATTTCAGACATTCTACTGTTATCTTAATTACTTCTTTGGGACGACCGCTTGAAGGCTGAGAGGCTTGCTGCGTAGAGTTTACACTCATTTGGGTGAAAACCTCAAAATCTAATCCCTTTTCAAAATTTCTAACCAATTTTTCTTTGGCTTGCTGCTTTTTGTTATAACCGTTAGAGTCGATAGGAGTATTACTACTCCTACCTCTCTTTCAAAACCGGACTTGAGACTTTCACCTCATCCGGCTCCTCAATATCTCAATCCTTGTCATGGACACAAGTTCTTGAACTGATATCTATCGCTGTTTTATGGTCGTGGCAGTGTCTGTGTAATAGTTGTAGATTTTTAAATACATCTCTACCTCCTTGGGATTTAGGGATGATATGGTCTACTTCTATCAAATCGTCTGCCAAAAACGTTAAACCGCAATGATTACATTTACCTTTTTGCTTCTTTAATAGTTTAGTAATTCGACTTGGTACGGTAGGATGGGAGCCTTTTCTACTACCCCAGTATTTCCAGTCTCCGTCAAAGATTGATTTATCTCCTTTTACTTTTATATATCTTGTGATATCTGTATTGGAGTGCAATCTTAATGTGTGACCTTGTTCTGTGGAAAAATTCCACTTCCTTCCGTTCTTTTCCCTCCAGTACTTACTTACTGCCTTTCTTTTACCCTTCTTGCTTCGGCTTAAAGCCCAAGACATTAACTTTTTCCAAAGCATGAAATCTAGCTTTTTAAAAGTTTGGGCGGAGACTACTGTTGAATAGTAGTTGCACCATCCATTGATTATAGGGTTTAGATTGGCAATAAGTACTTTCTGAGGTGCAGTTTTTAAACTATTAATCTTTTCGGCTAACCTTTGATAATGCTTTTTTATAGCTTTATCACTAGGCTTTATTAGTGTTACGAAACCTTGTTTCCTGTGCTTATCTTCATATTGTTTGATATGGAAACCTAAGAAGTTAAATCCTTTCTTAGTATGGGTAATGCTTGTCTTTTCTGGTTTCAATTCGATTCCTATTTCTTTTAACCAAATTGATACCATTTCTTTGCATTTAGATATAACCCTGATGTCATTATGGAAGATGACAAAATCATCAGCATACCGAACAACGTTAGGCGGATTGAATTGTGTTCCTTTTTTGTGAAACCAAGTTTCACGACTATTTTTGTTCAGTTGTGGAAATGCTTTAGTGATGTTTTCTATCATTCCATGTAACGCTATATTTGCTAATAGTGGCGAAATCACCCCTCCTTGTGGTGTGCCACTTGTTGTTTCTTCAAATATATTGTTGTCTATGACACCTGATTTCAACCAGGATTTAATTTGCTTATTTACCTTGGGGAAAGTGTTTATTTTTCTTAGCAGTTTATTATGGTCAATTTTATCAAAGCATTTTGATATATCCGCATCAAGTACATATTTTGGCATATTTTTGATGCTTACAAATATTGCTTCAATTGCATCATGAACAGACCTTCCTGGTCTAAACCCATAAGAATTGCTTTCCATTTTTGCTTCCCATTCTGGTTCTAGAGCTAATTTAATCAAAGATTGTTTTGCTCTATCAAACATTGTAGGAATCCCTAATGGTCTTTTTTCTTTCTTACCAGGCTTCGGTATCCATACCCTTCTAGTAGGTTTAGATTTCCCATCTATGACCAAGTTTTTTGTAAGTTTTAGCCTTTCTTTAGGGGATAAAGATTTAATCCCGTCAATTCCGGCTGTCTTCTTACCTTGGTTATCTTGAGATATCTTTCTAACTGCTAATAACTTAGCCGAGAAAGAGTTAATCAAGGTCTTTTGTAACCTGCGGACAGCAATGAAGTCATCCCGAAAACTTGCTCTGTAAATTCTTTTTTGTAACTTGTAGACTTTCTTTTCAACTGATTTCCAGTTTACTTGTTTCCAGTCTTTTATCTCGTCCTTATTGGCTTTAAGCATATTTATTACTTCCAAGACTTTACAATTTAAGACATCGTGAGAACGTCAGCTTATCCTTAGAATTACTTAAGGCGTTTGCTTCTTTCTCAATCCCTCTCCGTTGGACTTTCGCTGGTTGCTTACTTGAATTCGACCTTTCAAGAGTTTTCCGGAGTTAATTTGTTCCATATGACGATTGTTTGTATCTTTAGAGCATTGCTGCCTACCGGGTTTAGTGGGGGTGTTTACTAGTCGCTGGCTCCACGCTAGCCCCTATCCTTGCTTTTTAGCCTGGGCAATAAACGGAGTAGCCCATTATGGCTCACGATAGTTAAGCAACTTCACTGTTCGTTACTCATAGATACCTGCTTGCTCCTTAGCTTCATCCGATTTGAAGGTTCAGAGCTTTTTATCCTGCTTTAATAATGCATTTACCAGATGCAGTATTAAGGATAATGCTTTCATCTTTACACCTAAGAGGTAGGACTTTCACCTACATAGTCATATAGTTAAGGAAGTTCATTCCTCGGTTAATCCCCTTGTTTTACCAAGTTTCTAACCAACAAATCGCACAAGCCACACCCAAGCCTGATCAAAATCAATCGGGAACTGTTCATCCGAATTGCACAGAGCCATTGCTAACTCTTGAGAAAATGTTAAGTTTGTCATTGTTGTGACTCCTATACAGTCATAGACCGTCTGGGGACTTGCACTGGTGCGAGGCGGATTGTTTTGTCATATACACATTTTGCTAAATAATGACTAATTAAATGTGTATACTTCTAATATGGAAGAAAAAAAATAGCGGCAGGGGATACTACCCCAATACCGTCAAGGCGCTGAAAAAAGCGGCTGACAATAGAGAGAAGACCAAGGGTAGGGTTAATATCACCCTTAACTTTCACACACTTGATTTATGCGATAGCACTGGCAATCGTAGTAGGGCAATAGATGAAGCCGTGCGGATGATTTAGGAGTTAGGATTAGTCGAGCAATGGCATGAGCGATTCATAGGCAGTAGGCAGTAGGCAGTGGTGACTCACC
Source organism: Cyanobacteria bacterium J06635_10 (assembly GCA_039820385.1). Lineage (GTDB taxonomy): Bacteria > Cyanobacteriota > Cyanobacteriia > Cyanobacteriales > Nostocaceae > Rivularia. The sequence goes on along the minus strand of JBCBQE010000182.1, from coordinate 844 downwards.
CTTAAAAGAGTGAGATTGAAAAATTGACGTTTTATACCTCGCTGCAAGCAGCCTCTGTATAATTATTTGTTTTTACTGTTAGCGCAGCGTGTCCGGAGGACATGCTTTAAACTCAGAGATGAAGTTTTAATTGATACTTATTTTCCACTGCCGACTGCCGATGATCCACTTGCGGTGGAAGGGTTCCCCGGCATAAGCAAAGTGGTGAACCCAAAGGGCAGTGGGTAAAAAGTATTAATTCAAACTATGCCTTTACCCTAACGGGTCAGCAAGCTGAACAGGCACGCTGCGCGCTTCAGTTCCTATCTTAAGTCTCAGTAAAAATAAATAATTATACAGAGGCTGGCGGCACACGCCCCGTATAAAACGTCAATTTTTCATTCCCGGGTCCCGTGTGGATCATCTCACTACTCATGCCGGGTGAGTCACTACTGCCTACTGCCCACTGCCTACTGCCCATGACTCCCCCAAGAAATTTTTAATCTACCAAACCGTAACGCAAAGCATGAACTGCTGCTTGAGTGCGGTCTTCTGCGCCGATTTTGTTGAGAATATTGCGAACGTGGCTTTTCACGGTTCCGATTGTGATATGAAGTTGATTGGCGATCGCCGCATTAGTATTTCCATTCACAATCAGGTCTAATATCTGCAATTCTCTACCTGTCAAGGTGTAGAGGTCGAGCATTTCTTCATCTAAATCGTCATAACTTCGGGAGCCATCCCGGTTGAAACAGATAGGATTTTTCTGAGCTTGCTGGAGTACAAAATGGGTAACAGCCGGGTCTATCCAGTTGTAGCCAAGGCAGGTGAGATATATTGCTTCGATTAATTTTGAGAATTTAAT
>JBCBQE010000181.1:0-9488 GCA_039820385.1 Cyanobacteria bacterium J06635_10 | reverse complement strand
TAACATGGGGTAAGGGCGGCATGTATTTCCGCCCAAATTCCCAGGTTTTCCCATATTTTCAAGGAACAGTTGAAGCCGTTCCTCTTACGGCAGGGTAGTTCATAAGCCGCTTGATAGAGCGGCATTCTTTTATTTGATTTGTATCGCTAAATAATCGCTTCTATTATTAATACTTGGAAATCTTAATACATCAAATATCATTGGTGTGAGATATTAGGTGGGGTGGGGGTGAGTGCCGGATTTTTACTCAGATCCAACCACCAAACTCAATCAGAATTGTAAGTATTTTTTGGTAATTGTAAAAATCATAAAAATTAACAATTGATTTATCTAAAACAATCGGTAAAATTACTTTGAGCGATGTAGAGAATATTTATAAAGTATTAAGATTGAAACCATGCTGTTAATGCGATCGCCAAAGCATCAGCGGCATCATCGGGACGAGGAATGTAGTCTAAATTCAATTCTCGTGCCACAGCTTCTTGTACTTCGTATTTTTCAGCCTTGCCGTAACCAGCTAAAGCTAGTTTAATTTGAGCAGGTGTAAATTCTACGATCGGTATCCGATGTTGCCCTAAAACCAACATTATAATTCCTCTGGCTTGGGCAACCAAGATAGTATTTGACATACGGTAAAAGAATAATTTTTCAATAGCCACCAAATCTGGCTGGAATTGTTCGATTACAGTATGTAGATCATCGTAAAGCGTACATAGTCTTTGCTCTACTGGAGTATTGGAAGGGGTACTAATAATTCCAAAATCGAGTAATGCAACTGAAGTGCCAGGCGAATTAACTTGATTTTTTTGGCATATAATTGCTCCAAAACCTAAAATAGCTAATCCCGGATCTAATCCTAAAATTTTTCTTTGCATTTACTTTACTTGATTTTCATATAACGGAAGTGATTTTACTTAATTTTCTCGCTAAGTTAACTACATGAGTTTACTTCAATTGGAATTACAAATTGTAATAATTCCATGCTTCGAGTTGAATACTCTTAGTGTAAATTCTCAATTAATTATTGTTTAGACCACTGCTTACGATTGCGATATGTCAATTGGTTTTCTCAGACAAGCTCTTAACGTCATGCAAAAACAGTCGCGCCGTCGCACTCCCCATCGAGTTAATCAGTGGTTTAAGTGGTTGTCGCCTGGGTTATCGGTAAAACGTTGGTTTCTAATGAGTATGGCGGGCGTATTACTGGCAAGTCTAGGCTTCGCTATTTGGAGCGGATTAACGCCAATTTATTGGGTGCTGGAGTTGGTTCGAGGTGTACTCTCATTAATAACCAATATAATACCTTACTATATCAGCGGACCTGTGGTGATGATTGGCGGTTTGCTGTTGCTACTTTGGGGACAAACCCGTACGGTAGGTTCGATTACTCGAGTATTAAAACCAGAAGGTAATGAAGAATTAGTTGATGTACTTTTAGCTCATCGTAGATTATACAGAGGACCGAAAATTGTTGTCATTGGTGGCGGCACGGGGCTTTCTACGTTGTTGAGAGGACTTAAAACTTACAGCGCGAATATTACTGCTATTGTTACCGTTGCTGATGATGGTGGTTCATCCGGGAGGTTGCGTGAAGAATTTGGCGTATTACCACCAGGAGATATTCGTAACTGTTTAGCAGCTTTGGCAGATGAAGAAAAGTTGTTGACAGAGTTGTTTCAATATCGCTTCAGTGCTGGAGACGGTTTAAGTGGCCATAGTTTTGGTAATTTATTCTTGACCGCGATGAGTGAAATTACTGGCGATTTAGAGCGAGCAGTTGCAGCCAGTTCTAAGGTTCTAGCTATTAGAGGACAAGTACTTCCAGCAACCTTGAGCGATGTTCGTCTTTGGGCTGAATTAGCCGACGGTCGGCGCATTGAGGGTGAATCAAAAATTACAAAAGCTGGAGGTAAAGTGGTTAAAATTGGCTGCACTCCCGCAAATCCGCCAGCTTTACCCGCCGCTCTCAAGGCAATTAAAGATGCTGATTACATTATTATGGGTCCAGGTAGTCTTTACACCAGCGTAATCCCCAATCTCTTAGTACCCGAAATTGCAACTGCGATCGCTGCTAGATCAGTTCCGAAAATATATGTGTGCAACATTATGACTCAACCGGGAGAAACTCAAGGATACACAGTTGCCAATCACATACAATCTATCGATAAAGCTTGTGGACAAAAGCTGTTTGATGCGGTTTTAGTACATAAAAAGTCTCTCTCTGCCCGCGCTCTTATCCGTTATGCCAAAGAAAATTCCCATCCGGTATTTTTAGATCGCGAAGCAGTAAATCTTTGCGGGCGCAGAATAGTCTTAGCTAACGTGATGAGTGAAGATGAAACAGGTTGCGTGCGTCACGATCATCAAAGATTAGCACAAGTTCTCCTACGTTGGTATAGTGGAACTCCCAAAGGAATGCGAAAGTTGTACAAAATGTTCGCCAGAGAATCGGCTGTTAATTGATAATCAACTTCCTTTTTAGATCGAAGAGAGCGAGAAGTTGAAGCTGCTTTTTCTATGACTTGGCTAAGATAATATTTATAACTTTGGCACTCTCCGAACCAAAACGAAGCAGTCTGTCTTTATTGGTTATGATTAAACGCTCGACTTTGTTGTCAAACAACAAGCCCAGTAACTTTTTCAAACCTTTCTTTTTGTAATTCAAGCCTGAACCCAAGTCTTTTATTACTTGATAATTTACATATTCTTTTTGTTCACAATAATTGGAAAGGACTAATGCTTGTCTTTCAAGATCAGGTTTTTGTTCGTTGGTAGAGACTCTTGCATAGCATATCGTCAACTTACCTGTGCTTGTATTCACAACACCTAAATCGATAGCGCGAAACCTTCTATGTCCACCTTCTGTGCGAATAGATTGTACCTTCCCATCCCGCTCCCAATTACGAAGAGTATCAATCGAAACCCCTAATAGCTCTGCGGCTTCGCCAATCGAATATAATCTGCTCATAGGTTTCTCAACTTAAATCTATGAGCTAATTCTAGGAAATCCTATAAAATATGCCAACAGTTACACTCCCGTGAGCTAGAAGCTGGGAGATTATTTCAAGTAAAAACAGCATATCTTGAAATACCATTATTCAATTAGCCCTAAAAGATGGGGTGACATCTCCAAAACCCACGTCAATTTGAATCAAGAGCTTATATTTTCTCTGAATTCCGGGGTACATTTTAAAGTATTGTACTGACTGAGCGTATTGCAATATTTAACAGCATTAAAAAGTACCTCCTCGTTTTACATCTCCCACCGAAAAAACTGAGAGTGGCAGCACTTCCACAAATTTTATAATTTCTATCGATAATAAATGCGATATAAAAAATGAAAATCTTTCTAAAAGATGCACTCGCAACTCGACGCTTGGGCATCATTCTGGGTGAGACGCTTATTGCTAATAGTGTAATTTTACTAGAAGGTGATTTGGGCACAGGTAAAACTACCTTAGTGCAAGGCATAGGTGAAGGTTTGGGTATTAACGAGTCAATCGTCAGTCCCACCTTCACCATTATTAATGAGTATAATCAAGGGCGTTTTCCCCTTTACCATCTAGATTTATACCGTCTAGAAGCTTCGGAAATAGTAGCGTTAAACCTCGAAACTTACTGGGAAGGTATTGAGGTTTCGCCGGGAATAGTAGCTATTGAATGGGCACAACGGATGCCTTATAAGCCAGAATCTTATCTCACCATAGATTTAATTTACGAAAGCGAAAGCCGATACTTTGAGGGGGCTAACTCTGCTATACGTTTGGCCGAAATCATCCCATTTAATTGCACTCTTAGTAAAGAAATTCTGGCTTTAGGCAAAGAATATCATTGTCAGTAGCAATAAATTGCCTTACAAAAGATGAACGTTCGAGTATACTCCCACAAGTAATCTCGACTCCTTCTTTATCGCGTTTTATCTACCACTTCCTCGTTCATCACAAAAACTGCAATACATTGTAATTCTAATCACCTTAATTCCTGCTAATTTATTTACAAAATAAAAAAACATAATAGATTTGCAATGCCTCATTTTATACTAATCTTGCCGATTGATTAAGTATCATGCCTGCATCAAGTAACATTTAATGAAAGTGTATAATAGCTAACTTTTAATAAATGAACTCAGTATTTTATATGTTTTTATTAATGACTACTTGCATAAAGTCTTTCTATCAGAGGATTTTTATCATAATTAACAATTAAGCTCAATGCAATTTTGTGTTTAGTCTGACACGTTTATATTCGATCTGCATGAGTGATTATTCGTAAGGGAAAATGCTAGTATTTGATTGAAAAAAATAAAGATAATATTAAATTAGGCTTTTATTCTTAAGTGGATTTGCATACTCCTAATAGTTGCAGTATCCAGTTGATTTGAGTTTGTCAAATGCAAAAAATACTGAAAACTTTTCTTTAAAACTACAATTTATCTGATTAAATACAGAATATATACTTAAATTAAAATATTGATTTCCAATACTAATACTAGTATAAATAACTACTAAAAATCATTGATTTAGATGTTTTTAGTCAAAAATATCGTGGTTTTCACCCTTGGTAGAGTCAGAGTAACGATTCTGGGAGCCGTATTCTGGTTTTTTCTGGCTTTATTAAGTAACTTGTTTTAAAGCCGCGCATTCGGCAAGCGAGAAACAGTAACTCGAATACGGTTCGGATAAGCCCTCGCCAACGGGGATGTTACTGGTTTTTTTCTCTTAGTGCGCCCTCCGCTCCCCCTACTTCCCCTGCTTGTCTGAACCCTATTGACAGTAACTCTTCATATTTGTAGTTGACGGGTACCCTAGACTCGAATTTTGCTCTATGAGTGCCCGTAAGAAAATATTTGCTTGAAATTCCTGTAATTCTTTGAAAATAAATAAAACGCTTGGTTGGACAACAACAAGCGCTTACGGAGATAAAAGGTTATAGAATTGGTTGAAGTTCAAAAACCCTAGCCTTAAGGCTTACCAAAAAAATGTAAATTGAATTTTAAAGCTGTACCTCTAATTTCCGTATTTAACTTACCTTTGTCATAAACAATCTCACCACCAACAATAGTTGTTACTGGCCATCCCGTCAGATTCCATCCTTCAAAAGGACTCCAACCGGATTTTGTTACAAGTTCTTCGCGGCGGACTTTTTTTCGTGAATTTAAATCTACAAGCACTAAATCGGCATCATAACCGGCAGAAATAACCCCTTTATTAGGAATAGAATAAGCAGAAGCTACAGCAGTTGACATCCAGTTAACAACTTGGGCAAGAGTACAGCGCCCCTCTTCTACCGCGGTTAGCATTAAAGGTAAAGAAGTTTCTACCCCGGGCATACCCGAAGGAGTTTTAGGGTAAGTTTGGGCTTTTTCTTCGAGAGTATGGGGTGCATGATCCGTAGCAATGAAATCAATAACCCCATCTAGCAAAGCTTGCCAAAGAACCTCGTTATCGTGAGATGTTCGCAGAGGAGGATTCATCTGAGCCAAACTGCCCATTTTTTCGTAAGCAGTTGTATTTAGAAACAAATGTTGGGGTGTTACTTCTGCTGTTACCCAACTCGGTTTATCTTGACGCAGTAAATTTGCTTCTTCTGCTGTAGACATATGGAGAATATGTAGCCTACGGCGATATTTTTTAGAAAGTTTTAATGCTCGTTGAGTTGCGATCAATGCTGTTTGATTATCTTGTATCTGGGAGTGAATAGCTACATCATGGATATTTGCGAATTCTTCTCTACGTTGTTTAAGTCTGGTGTGATCTTCGGCGTGGACTGCAATTAAAATTTCGCCGTTGCCAAATATCGCTTCTAATGTTTCTTGAGGATCTACTAGTAAAGGACCATGCATTGAGCCCATAAAAATTTTGATTCCTGGTGTAGGGCTAGCGTATAACAATTCAGACAAATTATCTGACGTTGCTCCAATAAAAAAGCCATAATTAACAAGGCACTTACTAGCAGCACGCTGTAATTTATCATTTAAAGCTTCTTGACTAATGGTTAAAGGGCGGGTATTAGGCATTTCCAAGAACGAAGTGACTCCTCCCTTCGCACAGGCACAAGAAGCAGTAAACAAGTCTTCTTTGTGTTCCAATCCTGGTTCCCGAAAATGTACTTGTGGGTCGATAACTCCTGGCAACAAAGTTAACCCATCAGCGTCAATTAAGCGGGTAGGTGTTTCGTCTATTATCTCTGATGGTGAAACTTTAACAATTTGGCGATCGCGCGTAAGCACATCCCCAACCACCAAGTTACCATCGGGTAAAATAATTCTCGCACGGCGAATTAGCAAACTAGGAGATGACATGAGGACAAACTCACTTAAATAACAGCAAATTTTGACATACAGCTATGCTTATTGAAGTTAAACTGGTGGAATACAAGACAGTAGCCACTATGTGTTATTGGCAACGAAGAATGTTTAACTTTTCAATTTCAAATAACGAAGTCAAGGGTTCCCATTAACATTTTTTCCGGAGAAAAAAATTTGATGGGTGCCCGTCAACATGACAACATAACTCGTAACAGTATCTTTGTACAGTTAAGATAAATAAATAAAGTCTCCCTAGAAATGGCTCCCCTTTTGGAGCATAATCTTAGTTTCTACTTGAGTAATTACATGCAAAATCCAGTGTCTGACCGCCATTCTAACCAACAACCCGATAATTCCTGGTTTTTTGAATTAGGTAAAACAATCGGATTAAGCATCGTGCTTGCTCTCTCGATTCGCACTTTTGTTGCGGAAGCTCGTTGGATTCCCTCCGGCTCGATGGAACCCACTTTGCACGGTACTCCAAATCAATGGGAGGCAGACAAAATAATTGTTGATAAGTTAAGTTATAATTTTTCGATTCCTCAGCGGGGAGATGTTGTAGTTTTCTCTCCTACAGAAGAGCTACAAAAGGAACAATTCCAGGATGCCTTTATTAAAAGGATAATTGGTTTACCTGGAGATAAGGTAGAATTGAAAGGGGGTAAAGTATATATAAATGATAAAGCTTTAGTAGAAAAGAATTACCTTGTTTCCGAACAAAATACATCGATTGAAGTTTGTACCTCAGCACCTACACAACCATTTTTATCTAAACCTCAGACTATTCCACCCGACTCCTATTTAGTATTAGGGGACAATCGCGGCAGCAGTTACGATAGCCGTTGTTGGGGTGTTGTCCCTCGTGAAAATATTATTGGTCGTGCTGTGCTTCGTTTTTGGCCTTTAAATAAAGTCGGTGGAATTGATAAAACCCCACTCTACAATACAGAAGAAACATCTCCAGAAAAAGTAAAAGCCGAGTAAATAGCTATCAAAATATATATTGCTGTCTTTTTCAATGCAATTTTTTGCAACAAGGGCAGCTAATTTTTTTGTGAATATATCTGGGATATTGATAAATAAAGTCTTGCCAAATAGCTGCTAATTTAGTTAGTTATAATCAACCTGGCTTATCGTTGTGCTATGCTATCCTGCTTTGCTTGAATGACTATTTTATATTTAAGTTTTGAAGATTTCTAGGGATTTGCGGAGACTCATATCTGGGAAAAAAAATTCGATCAAAAATTTAATATTCTATAATCGATTCAGGAATAAATCGTAAATAATATCTCCCAGAGCCAAGTCATAATATAGATTTACTTTTAACATTAAGATTCTACAATTAATTTACTGTTTGTATCTTATTGTTCTATAAATTTTAGTTCTCGACTCAAGATTATTTTTAGATAAAATTATTTGTATTTCTACCCATTGTAGGTTTCAATAAACCAAATCCCGATTTTCCCATTCAAATTATAAGCATATTTTAAGTGAGAAAGGGAAAATCAATAAGTAAGTTAAATAGATATTATTTTTTTGTGAAATGTAGTTGAACATACATAGTATAATTTATAAATTTAGATATGAATACAAAGCGGTGACTCTTACATTTAAGATAGCAAAAATATAAAAATGTCCATATTGATAGCTTAGAGGGCTTTGAAAAATTATTTTCCAGTCAAGGGTTCCCATTAAAATTTTTTCTTCTAAAAAAAATTAATGGGTGCCCGTCAATATAAAGGTTACTTGACTCTGAAACTATAATACGGAATATTTTTTTGAGATACTTTCCTTTCGAGTAATCTGAATCAATGGTGTAACCTTATAAAAACAATATCGGACTTTAGAAATTATGAAAATTCGATAATGATTAAGCGATTAGAGATTTAACTATTGAATATAACTTGATAAATTATGGAATTAATTAAAAAAGTGCATCATGAACGACTTGCCTAACCCTGGTAAAAAAGATATTTTAATTATTGACGATACTGTAGATAATTTGCGTATTTTATCCTCAATTTTGGTAAGAGAAGGATATACAGTTCGCAAAGCATTGAACTGGCAAATGGCTTTTACTGCTTGTCAAACTCAATTACCAGATTTGATTTTACTGGATATTATGATACCAGGTATAGACGGATATGAGATTTGTCAGCATCTTAAAGCTCATCAAACAACCGCCGATATACCAATTATTTTTATCAGTGCATTAGACGATGTTTTTGATAAAGTTAAAGCTTTTCAAGTAGGAGGTTTAGATTATATTGCTAAACCTTTTGAATTTGCAGAAGTTATAGTAAGAGTACAAACTCAATTAGAATTGAGAAGCGCTCAACTAGAAATATTAAAACTGAATAATAAGCTTGAAGAAAGAGTAAAACAGCGAACTTTAGAACTTGAAAATACTATAAAAAAGCTTCAAATAGAAACTAATTATCGTCAGGAATTGCAAAGTAAGCTCCTCGAAAGTGCTTTACGCGATTCTCTAACTAGTTTACCGAATAGAGTATTTTTTCTCAATAGATTAGAGCAAGCATTAAATCGTGCCAAGTTGGAATCTGACTATGACTTTGCGGTACTTTTTATAGACTGCGATCGCTTTAAAATAATTAACGATTCTTTAGGACATTTAGTAGGAGATGAGTTACTGATTGCTATAGCTAAGCGTTTGCAAACTTCTTTATCACCATTGGATACTTTAGCACGATTGGGTGGCGATGAATTCGGTATTCTTTTAGAAAATGTTTCAGATATGGATACGGTAATTTGCGTTTCTGAGCGTATTCTCAACTCTTTAGGACAACATTTTAAAATCTCTAGATATCAGGTATTTGTAAATGTAAGCATTGGGATAAATTGGGGAAATGTTAATTATGAAAGACCAGAATATTTACTAAGGGATGCTGATACAGCAATGTATCGTGCGAAAGCTTTGGGAAGAGGAAGATTTCATGTTTTCAATCCGGAAATGCATCAGGAAGCCATCCAAATTTTAGAACTAGAGAATGATTTGAGAAGAGCTGTTAAAAACCAAGAATTAATTGTTTACTATCAACCTATAATTTCTCTAAATACCGGTTTAATTATCGGGGTTGAGGCGCTTGTTCGTTGGCAACATCCTACCAAAGGTTTAATTTTACCAACAGAATTTATTTCTGTCGCAGAAGAAACTGGTTTA
>JBCBQE010000180.1:0-9513 GCA_039820385.1 Cyanobacteria bacterium J06635_10 | reverse complement strand
CATTAATTTTGTTTAAAAAAAAATAAAAAAATCTAGTTTATTTCAAATATTTTTAATTTTAAATAGCAAAATAAATGAATAAAATATATGTTTGTTAATATGAAAAAAATATTTTTATATATGACATATTTATGATTTATTGTCATCGCAAAATATATTGATTAAATATTATTTTTTTGGTGAAGTCAAGAATTTAACTTATATAAATAATGTGAAAATGCACTATTTTAAGTCTCAAAAAGTGAATTATCTTTGCGAGATAGCATTCTTGACTAAAACAGGCTGGTTGGTGCGTGACACCAGAAGCCTTATCATTACGTTGAAAATCAATCAAAGTGTCACAGCACCCTACGAAGAAAATGTGCCGGTTGCGTAAGTCCGATAAAATCAATATCATTCTTCTTAATTACATTAACAGAAAATCGGTCTTAAATTATACAGCGATTGGATTTGAAGCAGAATATTGCACATAATGTTGCACTAAAGTAATTACAGCATTAGCCACAGAAGACATTTCAGTAGGATTGACTAAGACGGTAGGGGGTTGTGTATTCTGGTCATAATAACCCAAAGCTGTTATGATATTTTCTTTAGACCATGCACCCGAACAATCTAAATGAGTTAAGCCGATAATCATGGGAATGTCCGCTCTTTGATTCATGTAAGAAACTACTCGGCGAGCATAGCGAAATTCCCCGGGTCTATGAGCGGCGACTAGTAATATGTAAGCATGAGCCTTACGAATTAACATATCCCAAATAAAATCAAATCGTTCTTGACCGGGGGTACCATAAAGATGCAGCGCCATATCTGGGTTAAACTGTAATCTCCCAAAATCAAAAGCAACGGTCGTTTTTTGCTTGAGTAATGAAGTTTCGTCTGTTGCTATGCGATCTGTATCCACAGCCTCAATTTCGCTAACCGAACGAATAAATGTAGACTTACCTGCCCCTACGGGGCCAGTAACAACCATACGCATGATTTCCATAGAACTGTACTCAAAAAAATAGACAACAGGATGAAATAATTAGCTATCGATGGTATAAATTAAACTTTCCCGCTTCTTCTAATTGTTATTTGGGTAAGGCTTCAATACACCTTCTGAAGAAGACGGGAAATGATAATTTATATAATATCCAGTGAATTACTTGTAAATTTTATTAGAGTTAAGTTTTAAGCGGTAATTGATAAATATAAACTATCCGTAGTATTTTCTCTATTGTAAGTAACAAACGCGGACAGAATTTTATTCAAAAATAAGTTACGTTATCAAAATAAAAATATATTTTGGTTAACTTAACTACCGAAATTTCTTCTGAATTAAAAAATAAGTTGCTCAGCTTGAAAAACTACATCAAGAGTAACTTTAATTCTTCCGTAAGGCGCCTAATTTCTAGCATCAGTAAACCCTGCTTAGCCGATTCGCTGGCTAACACTAGTAATACAGCATCATCGCCACAGTTAGTTAATACACCGTAGCCTTTATCGCCTTCAACGTAAATACGGTCTGTACTACCTCTAGATAATTCACTACCAATACGTTCACCTAAGGAAAGCAACGCCGCAGACATGGCTGATACTTTTTCATCATCCATCGCGTTTGGTAACACTGAAGCTAAAGATAAACCATCGGTCGAAACAAGTGTTGCACCTTGAATATCATTAGTACCACTTACAAAATTTTCCAGGATACTTTCAATCTTGCCAGCATTGATAGGCATTTTTCTGTCCTTATTAATTGTTCAAATTCATCAAAATAGAAATAACAAGATAATTGAGTTATTTAATTCAAATTAAAAAAACTTACTTATACTAAAGCCGAAAACTCGAAAACGTCGTAATTCCCACCTCTAAGCAGGGACTCAGTATGAGTTCCTCTTAAGCGCTTCCCAGTAATTTCTTCTAAAGCTCCCCAAACTGCACCTAAAGTAAACGTGCATTTACGAGATGAACCTTCAAGTTCGCCAGCAGAACCCAAGGTTTCTGAAGTAGAAACTTTAATTAATTTATCTTCTTCAACAATTTTTTCTATTTTGCAGAGTTTGGTTCCATTTGCACCTAATGCGAAACCAATTTTATCTGTAATTAAATCCCAATCGGCTCTAACTCCTGTCAAACCTAAATCTTTAGCGAGGTTTTTACCGCGACTACGGCCTGCTGTTGTCAACGCAATCGCAGTTGCTTTTTCACCTAGGGCATCTTCCATGCCAACGATCGCAGCTTTAAAACAAATAATACTGCAAAAATCCCCCAGTTCTGAGCGTAACATTTACTAACTAGTTTCCTGGATAACTGCACTTTAGATTATCCTTGGGCAATTTATAAACGCCAACAGAGTTTATACGCATTAGTTGACTTGTAGTTCTGTTTTTTTATAAGTAAAATCACTTATACAAATGATTAAAGCAGTTAAATATATATATATATCGTATTTACTGTATCGTCAGCCCTTTGACTGGGAGGGGATAGCAAATATTTGTCTAGTCTATCAAAACGGCTGGAAAAGGATTACTAGTAGTCCATTTGATTAATTATGAATGAATGGTTGGCATATTCGCGGAAACTGCACCAGACGTAGCAGTGCTACGTCTCTACTTGTGGGAATTTATGAAATGAACTACTAGTAGTGGATTTATTTTTTCAAAACGGTATAATTACTCAAGCTTTGTTATTTGCTTCAATTGCTTCTCTGAGATTTCCCTGATGTTGCAAGAGGAGTTTATTGCCTTGTTCATTATCTAAACCCGTTTCGTGCATCAAAATTGCCAATTTGACCCATTTACCGCTACGTTCGAGTAAAGCACCTGCTGCTTCGCGACTCAAATTTGTTAAGTCTTGCAAAATTCGTAAAGCGCGATCGCGTAATTTTTGATTTGTAACTGCGACATCTACCATGCGATTACCGTAAACTTTACCAAGTTTGACCATTACGCCGGTAGAAAGAATATTTAAAGCTAATTTAGTGGCGGTACCGGCTTTGAGACGAGTGGAACCGGCTAATATTTCTGGCCCTGTAAGTAAGCGAATATCAACGTCTGTTTGTACGCTAACTTGCTCGGATGGAACGCAAGCGATAAATATAGTAGTAGCACCCCGGCTTTTTGCTGCATCGATCGCGCCGTGAACAAAGGGAGTGGTTCCTCCGGCAGTAATACCTACTACCACATCAAGCTGGGTAATTTCTCGTTGGGCGATCGCATCTGCTCCGTCTTGGGGAAGATCTTCTAAATCTTCGGAACTACGTACTAATGCGCCAGCACCACCAGCAATTATACCTTGGACTAGTTCGGGAGGAGTGCAAAAAGTCGGCGGACATTCAGCAGAATCTAATACTCCCAATCTACCGGAAGTACCCGCACCGACGTAAAATAAGCGTCCGCCCCTTCTAAGGCTTTGGGCTGTCAAATCAATGGCTTTAGCTAAATCTTGTTTTGCTTTCTCAACCGCAGCGACTGCTTTTCGATCTTCACGGTTGAACAGTTCAACAAATTCGACGCTACTTAGTTGGTCTAAATTAAGACTATCGGGGTTAACTTGTTCGGTGAGTAGGTGGCCGCGCTCTTGCAAATCTGTCATGTGTTTTTTATATCCTTGATGTATCGTCATTGTCATCTGTCCTTAGTAATACGGACAAATGACATATGACTAATAACGTTTACAATAATCCTTCCAGTTTGCGACGGATGCTGTCTAGTTCGGAATTTGACATTTCTCCTTCTTCTTGAACTTTTGGTTGAGTAGAAGTTGAACCGTCTTCACGCCAATCTGTTTCATCAAGGTTTTGTTCTGGAGGAACGACTAAATCGCCGTCGGTAGGAACAAGTTCGCAGTCATAATCAGCACTTTCACAAAAATGCTCGATCTCCGACTTATCCATTTCTTCAACTGCGGGAGTTGGGAAATCTTGCGCTTCTAGCATTAAAGCAAAGCGCATAGCATCGTCTTCGGATTCAAACATCAGCACTTTATTGCGATCGCCAATCCGAATTGTATGAATTCCCTCATTTTCTGTACGGGCATTATAGATTAACACAAAAACGCGCCCCATCTGTAATCACCTGTCCTTTTTTGTTGGGTTCTATCCATATTAAAGTTCTAGGATAAACAAGGGGGGAAGTCGAGATAATAATTCTCGCTTTCTTAACATTTTTATGGAATATAGTTTTATTTTGGCGCAAAGGATCGTGCTGGAATACCAATCTGCATTCAACCGACACAAATGTTCCGCCAAGATTTTACCTAGGTGCTGTTTCAATTTTAATTATTTGGTGCTGGATCGTTTTAAATTACTGCTAAAACTGGGTTAAACCAACTTCGTTCCTTTTTAAGGGCATAGTTAACAACGGGCGAGGATGACATATTTTTTATTAATATTCAAGTCGGTTTCGAGTACGCCTAGTGCGAGTTATCCTAAAAAGGGTTACAGCAAGTGCCCATATAACGTGATTTGTGTGTGTTGGTTGCATCGGCTAAAGTCAGAAGTAATAAAATGACCAATTCCTCTTCTAATGAAAAAATTTCTGAATCTACAGATCGTAAGCGTCTTTGGTTAGTGCTACTTAGTCGCGCCTCAAGAGCTTGTGGCGGATTGTTACTTGTGGGAATTGTCTCAGGTATCTGGGTATTACAGAATTTTATTAGGAAAGATTTAGCCCCTATTGTAGAAAAAAATCTCACATCGATTATCGATCGTCCCTTATCTCTGGGAGAAGTCGAAAGTTTTTCGCTTTCTGGACTTAGGTTCGGAGCTTCGGCTATTAGGGCTACAGCAACAGATCCCGATCGAGTTAAAGCTGATGCTATAGAGGTAGGTTTTGACCCGTTACAATTACTGCTCAATCGTAGATTAAAGCTAGATGTAACTTTAGTCAACCCGGTTGCTCATGTCGAGCAAGACGAACAAGGGCGCTGGATTACTACAAATATTATCCTACCCGATGAACCGGGACCGATTGCTATAGATGTGGAACGGGTTAGTTTGCGTAATGGTAATGTAGCATTAACGCCGTTTGTCCGGGATCGTCCGGATTCCCCACAGCGACTCCCGGTAACTTCATCAAAGGTAGTTTTTTCAGAACTTGATGGTTACGCAAAATTTATTGATAATTATCGGGTGGTTCGATTTGAAGTCGGAGGGCAACCCGGAGCTACGGGTAATATTTCTGTGAGGGGAAGGGTAGGTATTAAGACTCAGTTGGGAAATTTACAGGTACAGACGCAAGATTTACTCACTGATGAAGTTATCTCTCTTGTCAAGTTACCAATTAATTTACAAGGTGGGCGGGTAAATGGGAATTTGCAAGTAAAATTACCCAATGGCGAACAAACAGAACCTTTATTATATGGCAACGCTCGGGTGGAAGGCTTGACTTTAAAAGTACCCCGAATGCCAAAACCGCTGGTTAATTCTCAAGGAAGTTTGAAGTTTGATGGGACTAAAGTCAAACTTAATGATGTAGTTACCAGTTACGGTAAAATCCCTTTAAGTGGTGGTGGCTCCATCGATTTTAAAACAGGTTTTGATTTGGCTGCTCGCGTCAATGCGGTAAGCGTCAACGATACTTTACAAACTCTTGATATTCAATCCCCTTTACCTGTTGGTGGAGTCGTAAAAGCCGATCTATCCCTTAAAGGAGCTATTACTCAACCAATTCTTTCGGGTACTGTTGCCACTATTAAACCTGGCATTGTTGATAAAGTTAGATTGAAAAGCGCCAGTGCTAAGTTTGATTTTGTCACTGCCAATTCAACGGTTACTCTTAAAGATATTCGCGGTATTGCTGCTGTCGGTGGTGAAGTTAGAGGCGGTGGTAAGGTTGTAATTGGTGACGATAATATAGGTCGAAAATCCCTTGTTGATTTTGATTTCCGGACGACAAATGCACCGGGGGATAGTTTAGCTCAAATTTATGATATCCCAACAACTTCGTTTCAAGTTGGTACTGTCGCAGCAACAGCTAATCTCAGTGGTAACCCTGAAGATGTCCGCACGCTAGTTAAATTTAATGCGCCAAAGGCTACTTATCCGGCTACCGGGGAAGTTATTGTCAATCGCGATCGCAGTTTATCATTCCGTAATGTTGCTTTAGCTGTGGCTGGCGGTACGGCTTTGGCTTATGGTAGTTGGAATCAACAGCGCTGGCAAGCTGTAGCGAATACTAAGGGTATCAAAATAAATCAATTTGTTAATAAAGAACAGCTACAAAAAGTAAATCTCGATGGCACCAGTTTTAATGGTCGTGTTATTGTTTCGGGAGGTTCAACGCCGTTTAAAATTTCTCAGATTCGTACCGAAAATGCCGATCTTAAAGTTGCTGGGGGTACGGTTGCGGTTAATTCTGTGAAGTTTGACGAGCAAAGATTTTCGGCGGAGTTGGTAGCTTCTCAAGTTCAAGTAGGGCGTTTGTTGAAAGATTCGACTTTACCTTTTAATGCTCCGTTAAGTGGCAAGTTTCAAGTATCGGGTAATACAGATAATTTTGATGTCAAAACTCTCCAGGTTCAAGGTGATGCAAGTTTGGCGTTCCCTGGGGGAAAGGTTACGGCGAATAATATTAAGGTCAAAGATGGTATTTACTTAGCGCGACTTCGAGCAAATAATGTCCAGTTACAGCAATTATCTCCGCAAATACCGAAGTCGTTTTCGGGAAAATTAACAGGGGAATTTGACGTTGCGGGTTCGGTGAATTCCTTTCAACCAGAAAGTATAGTCGCCACAGGTAAAGCGAAAATCAATACCGCAGGTGGTGCGATCGCGGCGAATAATATTCAAGTAAAAGATGGGGTTTATTTAGCCCAAGTTGCCGCAAATAATGTACGAGTTCAGGATTTATCACCCCAGGTACCCAAGTCTCTCGTCGGAAGATTGACTGGACAATTTAGCGTTGCTGGTTCCTTGGATTCTTTTGAACCAGAAAACTTAATTGTGTCGGGGAAAGCCAATTTAAATACTGCTGCTGGTAGAATTACTGCGTCGGATATCCAGTTTGCGAGGGGACGTTATCAAGCACGGGTTACGGCGAATAATGTAGAAGTAGAACAGTTATCACCCCAGGTACCCAAGTCGCTCGCCGGAAAGTTGACGGGTAAATTCGACGTTGCAGGTTCACTAAATTCCTTGGAAAATGTAACTGTATCGGGGAATGCTTCTATACAGCATGCTGGTGGCAGGATTGCAGCGTCGGATATTGTAGTTAATAACGGAAAATATCGAGCGCGGGTTGCGGCGAATAATGTACGAGTTCAGGATTTATCACCCCAGGTACCCAAGTCTCTCGTCGGAAAGTTGACGGGTAAATTTGATGTTGCAGGTTCACTAAATTCCTTGGAAGATTTAACTGCATCTGGGAACGCTTCCATACAGCATGCTGGTGGTAGAATTACAGCGTCGGATATTGTAGTTAATAACGGAAGATATCGAGCGGGTGTGACTGCGAATAACTTACAGTTACAGCAATTGTCACCACAAATACCTGCAAACTTAGCTGGAACTTTAACCGGACAATTTAATGTTGCAGGTTCACTAAATACATTTGAAGATTTAACTGCATCGGGAAATGCCAAGTTAAATGCCGCAGGTGGTAATGTAACGGCATCAAATATCCAACTCAAAAACGGACGCTATCAAGCTGCCGTAAATGCTGGTGGTGTTGAATTAAACAGGCTAAATGAAAGTTTGCGGGGTCAATTTGGGGGTAAATTACAAGTTGCAGGAAACTTGAATAATCCTAATTTAGCTGGCGTGCGTGCATCGGGGCAAGTACAGTTATCACAAGGCGTTCCTGGATTTGAGAAACCAATAAATGCACTAATAGCTTGGACTGGAAATAAGCTGAAAATTCAGCGAGCAACCGCACCTGGTTTGAATGTAAATGGTGATATTTTAGCTAGTGTGAAAGGTACGGGTATACCGGAAATTACGCAATTAAATTTGAACGTTCAAGCGACTGATTTTGATTTAAAACAGATACCAATAGAAATTCCCAACGCCGTAAATTTAGCTGGGAAAGTTGATTTTAACGGAAGAGTTACTGGTAAACTACCTTTACCAAATGTAGTAGGACAATTAGCGTTAAAAGATTTCGTAGTTAATGATGTAGTCTTTGAACCAGTTTTAGCTGGAACCGTTCAATCGCAGCAAGGAAGCGGTTTACAGTTAGATATGAAGGGTAAACAAGACCAAATTGCAGTTAATTTAAATGGGAATAATCGACCAGAATATTTTCTAGTTAAACGCGGTGAAGCACTCGCTTCCGGTCAATCACAAGGGGATATTTTAGCACTAAATATAAATAAATTTCCTTTACAGTTATTAAAATTGCCTTTACCAGTTAATCGTTTTCTTGGTTCTGGTAAAATTGCTGGAGAATTTACTGGAAATATACAAGTTAATCAAAAAAACTTTGGGACAGCTTCGGGAAATATTGCGGTTAAAAATCCAGAAATTGGACGTTTAAAAGGCGATAATTTAGTTGCAAATTTCCGCTACAATGACGATAATTTTACTATTTATAAAGGTGAATTTGTCAAAGGTAAAAGTAGCTATATCGTTGCGGGCAGTGTAGATAAAATATCTGTAGCACCGCAAATTAGAGGTAAATTGAATGTCAAACAAGGTAAAATTCAAGATGTTTTAACTGCCTTAAGTATATATGAATTACAAGATATCCAACGCGGTTTAGAAGAACCTACTTTTGGTAAAGCGAGTCAACTAGAAACCACCGCAGTAGGTGTACCAAATCAACCTTTAATTCAATTAGACCGCTTTTCAGAAATTAAAAGATTATTAGAATTACAAAAACAAAAGCGACGCGAAGCTTTTCCTTTTCCGGAATTAGTAGATTTAACAGGAACATTCGATGCTGAAGTGAGTGTAGATACAACCGAAGATAAAGGATTAAGTACGCAGTTTGATATTAAAGGGCAAAACTTTACTTGGGGAACCGAAGACGATCCAAACGCCTATAGCGCAAAACAAGTGATTGCCAGCGGTGCTTTTGAGAACGGAATTTTAACATTTATACCATTGCGAATAGAGTCAACAAATAGACTTTTTAGCTTTAGCGGTACCATTGGTGGAGAAGAACAATCTGGAACCTTAAGAATAAATAATTTCCCTCTGGAAATAATTAATAACTTCGTTAATTTACCGATTGGTTTGACTGGTAATATTAATGGTAGAGCAGCAATAGCCGGTAGTATTAATAATCCTAGAACTAAAGGAGAATTAATAATTACCGATGGAACTTTAAACCAAAAAGGAATCGAATCAGCCGCAGCTAGTTTCAGCTATAGCAACGGACGCTTGAATTTTGCTAGTAACGTCATGGTTAATGATGCTGAACCAGTTGATATTAACGGTAGTATTCCTTATAAATTACCCTTTGCAACTGTCGCTCCCCAAAGCGATCTAATTAATTTAGATGTGAATGTCAGAAATGAGGGATTAGCTGTATTAAATTTATTCACCAATCAAGCAACTTTTGAAAAAGGGGAAGGAGAAGTTGAGTTAAC
>JBCBQE010000179.1:0-9549 GCA_039820385.1 Cyanobacteria bacterium J06635_10 | reverse complement strand
CGCCGAGATTTGAGATTATCCATTGCATTTTTGTAGAAGTTATCACCTTCACTTTTCTTGCCAAAAACAAAAGCATAAAAAAAGAGGGTAAACCCTCTTTCAAAATCTACTAAACTCTAAACCGTTATAAAACCCTACAGTGATAAACCCATTATTCTTCGACAGCCGCTGCAACTTCCTCTTGAGTTTCATTTTGAACTTCAGTTTCTGCTGCTTGATGTTGAACTTCAGTTTCTGGTGGTGCTTCTTCTACTAGTGCTTCAACTGCTGCTGGAGCTTCTTCTGCTGGTGCTTCAACTGCTGCTGGAGCTTCTTCTACTGGTGCTTCAACTGCTGCTGGAGCTTCTTCTACTGGTGCTTCAGCCGCTGCTGGGGCTGCTTCCTCTGCTGGTGCTTCAACTGCTGCTGGAGCTTCCTCTGCTGGTGCTTCAGCCGCTGCTGGGGCTGCTTCCTCTGCTGGTGCTTCAGCCGCTGCTGGGGCTGCTTCCTCTGCTGGTGCAGCTTCAGGAGTTATACCTTGTTCTTTCGCTAACAACTGTTCGCGGAATTTAGCAGCCATTTCTTCTGCTTTATCAAATACCACATCCCGGTTCTTAATCATGTCACCAGGTTCGGGTTCCAGTTGTTTGGTAGATAGAGAAATTCTACCTCTTTCCGCATCCAAGTCAATAATCATTACCTTCAATTCATCATTGACATTGAAGACGCTATGGGGTGTATCAATATGTTCGTGAGAAATCTCAGAGATGTGTAGCAAACCGCTTACACCACCTATATCAATAAAGGCACCGTAAGGCTTGATTCCGCGAACTGTACCTATTACCACTTCGCCTACTTCCAAGCGGTTCATCTTACGCTCAACCAGTGCCCGGCGGTGAGATAATACAAGCCGGTTGCGCTCTTCATCTACTTCTAAGAATTTTAATGGTAGCTCTTCACCCACCAAGTCTTCTTTTGGTTTACGAGTACTTATATGGGAACCGGGAATAAAGCCACGCAATCCTTCAATTCGCACTAATGCTCCACCACGGTTAGTCGCAAATACGGCTGAACGCACGGTGGCATCCTCTGTTTGTAACTGACGTACTCGTTCCCAAGCTCGCATATACTCGATGCGGCGAATAGAAAGCGTTAACTGACCTTCTTCATTCTCATCGCTGAGTATGTAAAATTCCCGCGTTTCGTTAGATTGTAATACTTCATCCGGGTTATCCACCCGGTTAATTGACATTTCTTGTATCGGTATATATGCTGCCGTTTTAGCACCAATGTCAATCAGAGCGCCGCGTGGTTCTAAACTAAAAACTGTACCTGGTACTATATCTCCTGGGCTGAAGTGATAATCGTACTTATCAAGTAAAGCCGCGAAATCTTCGTGTGTAAACCCAATATCATTGGTTGTTTTCTGATTGACATTTACCATGCTTTATGTTTCCTGGTTTTATTCTCCGTAAAATTTTTGCCTCCTAGCGATTTATATGCAATCGCCTCGTTTTGGCAGCCCACACTTACATTCAATATTATCCTAGCGCAGAAAAGCCGATTAAAACACACATTAACTTCCAGATTATAAATTATATCAAATATTAATACTCTGTGAAATGCAAATAGTCAATAATTTTATTCGCTTTTATTCGCTTTCGCCATCATATTCGAGATGCTCTGGTATAAACTAGCAGTCTTTTCCATTAAAAACCCTGGCTGAGGGGCTGAGGGGCTGAGGGGAGTAAACGGTGAAATGAGTAACTCATTCTCCCCGGCTCCCCGTCTCCTCGGCTCCCCGGCTCCCCGTCTCCTCGGCTCCTCGTCTCCTCAGCTTACCTTCACGAGCCTCCTTCTTATCTGAACTGTATTGCATCAAGCCGGATCTCTTCTAACCCGACGTATTTAATTAGGATTCATAATATAGAAATAACCGCTACGATTCGATAAATATCGGTCGTAACGGTTAAAAGGATTTATATTTTGCCATTAAGAAGGCATTAACTTACTCTTAGTTTACTATTCCTCTTTGTTTTCAATGCGAGGAGGCTCGCGAAAGGCGATCGCAAAAAATAGGGTACCAATCGCCAAGGCCAAAATCAAAATGTATGCAACGCTTTCCATATGATTAAATTCCTACTGACTATCAGCTTGCAAATTTAGTGTACCAAGCTACAGAAATTAACGCTCCTCGCTATCAGACGAGAATTCTTGCTTTCGGGGGGGGGACTGAAGTGGTTTATCTGAGGTAATGGTCGCAAAATAAGCTAATTTATGAATTTTAGAATTATTTCGCGACCATTCTTTACAATTCTTTACTCAACAGGTACTCACAAAGCAATGCTTTGCGCGTCTTGAATTAAACGCTTTCACTTGTACGAGTAGTTTTATCACCCACTTTAGCGAATCTACCCCATTCCACTTGTTCTTCCATGTCGGCATCAACACCAGCAAATACATCTCGGTAGATTGTCCGAGAACCATGCCAAATATGACCGAAGAAGAACAATAGAGCAAATACAGCGTGTCCGTAAGTAAACCAACCTCTAGGACTGGTGCGGAATACACCGTCAGAGTTTAAGGTTTCGGTATCGAAATCAAAAGGTTGACCTAATTGAGCTTTACGGGCATATTTCTTAACATCTACTGGGTCAGTAAATGTTTGACCGTTAAGGTCACCACCATAGAAGCTTACAGTTACACCTGTTTGCTCGAAGCTGTACTTGGATTCTGCACGACGGAAGGGAATATCAGCGCGGATAACACCATCAGCATCGGTTAGAAGCACGGGGAATGTTTCAAAGAAGTTGGGAAGACGACGCACGTCTAATACACGTCCTTCTCCATCTTTAAATTCCGGGTGTCCCAACCAAGAAACTGCTATACCGTCACCCTTATTCATCTGACCAGTACGGAATAGACCACCTTTGGCAGGACTATTACCTACATAGTCAAAGAAAGCTAATTTTTCAGGGATTTTTGACCAAGCTTCTTCAGCAGTATCACCCGCAGCCAGACTAGCTTGGACGCGGCGGTCAATTTCCTGCTGGTAATAACCTTGGTCCCATTGATAACGAGTAGGACCAAACAATTCTACTGGAGTAGTCGCGCTACCATACCACATAGTACCGGCAACTACGAATGCTGCAAAAAATACTGCTGCGATTGAACTAGAAAGTACGGTTTCGATGTTACCCATCCGCAGAGCTTTATAAAGCCTTTGTGGAGGTCGTACAGTTAAGTGGAACAAACCAGCAATAATTCCGACAATACCAGCAGCGATGTGGTGTGCTACAACCCCACCAGGGTTGAACGGGTTAAAGCCCGCTGGTCCCCATTCCGGTGCTACTGGCTGAATGTGACCCGTTAGTCCGTAAGGGTCAGAAACCCACATTCCAGGACCAAATAAGCCGGTTTGGTGGAAAGCACCAAAACCGAAGCAAAGAAGACCAGATAAGAAAAGGTGGATACCAAACATCTTTGGTAAATCCAAAGCAGGTTCGCCGGTGCGAGGATCTTGGAATAATTCCAAATCCCAATAAACCCAGTGCCAAACGGCAGCTAAGAACAACAAACCGGAAAGAACGATGTGAGCTGCGGCTACACCTTCAAATGACCAAAAACCTGGGTCTCCAGTCGGATTGCCTGTAACGCTCCAACCACCCCAAGATTCGACAACGCCTAAACGCGCCATGAAAGGTAGTACGAACATCCCCTGCCGCCACATTGGGTTAAGTACGGGGTCGGAAGGGTCAAAAATTGCTAGTTCGTACAAAGCCATAGAACCAGCCCAGCCAGCTACCAAGGCTGTATGCATCAAGTGTACAGAAATCAGCCGTCCTGGATCGTTCAGAACGACTGTATGTACTCGGTACCAGGGTAGTCCCATTGACTACGCTCCTCCTCGATAAGTTATGTTTACAAACAAATTTTTGAGTTTTTGTTATTAGCAGACTTTGATTTTTGCGGTCACATATCCCACACTTACACAGTCGGGTAACGGTGGAATTCTCGGTGACTCCTGGCAAGCCATAGGACATTAGCTGTTAGCGCAGCGTCTCCGTACCGGAGGTCGTCCCGAAAGGACTTAGGAGATACTTTATTAAAGACACGGTATGTCTCTGTGCACCAAACAGTATGACACTTTACCTCGCAAGAAAATACTTCTTAAGAGGCAATAATTGCCAAGTAAAAATGAGAATGTTTTAAAAAGTGTAACTATTGATGGAACTGTTTGCAAGAGTGTTAATATCAGCCTTGACACTGTTATGTGGTAACAGCAATGAATGTGAGATTACTTAAAAATAATTTCTAATATTGGGCAATCGAGTCTGTAAAAGTCTTAATTTTCAAAACTTCTCTCATAAAAAGGCAAATTTTAACGACTACTTTATACCTAAGTATTTAAACTTACTTGTATGTATAAAATAGCCAATTTTTTGCGATATCTAAATCTTATGTTTGAATATGCAAGTCTGTGAAGTTGCAGCCCGAAGCGATTAGCTTTATCAAGAACATTTACATAACGTTAAGCAAAATCAAACAGATGAATGATGTCATTTCACAACTGAGTGAATATCTAACAGTTGACATTTAGCGTTAGCATTAGCCAAGCGTTCGATAACTTGTTCGGCAGTGATTAGACGTTTTAAAACTACTTGACCGATATTTTGAGGTGGTGTATCTCGCGTTATAGATAATTCTGGTTGAACTTCCACGGTGACAATAGCATCTTCAACTTGATAAAGCCACATCACCTCGTTCTCTTCTACCAAACAAATATTTAATTGTTGGATTTCTGGTTGACGACGCCAAGCTGTTACTTGCCACAATCCGTCAAATGCCCATACTCTACCAACCTTCCAACCCTCGGACAAGAGAAAATATTTCACGTTTTATATCCCATTAAAAGTTAAATAAAAGGTCAAAGGTCTGCATGCTAGATTTCCTTGTTACTTTTAACCTAGTATTTGTTTCTATTTGCATAGCCATGCTGTCTAACGAGGTGACATATTTACCACTACTCGTACAGAGCTTGATTTGAACCTAGGACCCGAGAAAAGCTTATCAAACCTCTTGCCATTCAATCGGTAGTTTAAGATAAATTTCGCTGCTTTTAATATTTTCTCTGGGAAAATTAAGCGGAATTGGTGAATTGGATGGGGAGATGGGGGGATAGAGAGATAACCATTATCGACTAACCACTATCGACTAACTTTTTTACCTTAATTAAAAGTGAAAAATAAAGCGTAGAGAAATTGTAAAACATATAGTAAAATATCTCACCGCTTATTTTAATTTACTAATTCTCTAATGCTGTCAACGACCCCGCTCTAAAGAGACGGGGCATCCAGCCTAAGAACTGGTAGTCCCAAGTTGACCAGACTTCCGTTAGCGGTAAGCGTTGAAGAACCTACCAAGGGATGCGTAGCTAGTCCCCTGCTCTAGAACTGAACAGTTAAGTGCGATTCGTTTACTCGAAATATAAGTATCAATACTTATTGGGATGAGTAGCAAGGTGGTAAAGAACCTTGACAACTGAATAACCATGAAGGTGATTACCTTAAGTATAAGGGTGAAAGTCCTTCCCCACAGGTGCAAGTGGTGACAGCCAACCCCCACGATAGCGACTAGCCATCAATCCGTGAAGCGGGGTGTAAAAGGAGACTCTGCTGGAAGCCTAATCCGGCACTCTTCAGCAAGAACTCATGAGTAGCGCAAGCGAAGATACGTTTGAACCGTCGTTATTGGTAACCAGGGAAATAAGGCTTTCTGCCCTGGAGCCAAAATGGCAAAGGATACGGGACTGGCAGCTTTAATTCTGACCAGTAAAGCACCCCCAATAAACCCGGTGGATAGTATCACTCTAAAAGTTCAAACAATGGTTATTTGGAACGAAGTAATCCAATACTCACTCTGAGATATGGTCGATATTTCAGTAGGTGCTAACCGCATGTGACATTGGAAAAGATTGAGTTAAAAGCGAACGTTTGGGTGTAATGCTCAAGATATGCTGACAAACTCACTGTGACGAAGGAATGTAGAGTCATTAGTAGCAATGAATTATGTCTAAAACGCGAAAACCTACTAATTCAAAAACGAAGGACGTAGAATCGACGGTGGAATGGAAACACCTTAATTGGGTCAAGCTCGAACGAAGGGTTTACAAGTTGCAAAAAAGAATCTACAAAGCCTCAGTTCGTGGTGATGTCAAAGCAGCTCGCAGACTCCAGAAAACACTGATGAAATCCTGGTCAGGTAAGTGTCTCGCAGTCAGAAAAGTCACACAAGACAATCAAGGAAAGAAAACGGCTGGTGTAGACGGAGTTAAATCATTAACTCCTAAACAACGAGTTGCCTTAATTGCTAATTTAAACCTGGGGTCTAAGGTTCAACCTACACGCCGGATTTGGATACCCAAACCTGGCAAGGATGAAAAAAGACCTCTAGGTATACCGACAATACATGACCGAGCGCTTCAAACGCTTGTCAAACAAGCAATTAAACCCGAATGGGAAGCAAAATTTGAATCCAACTCATTTGGATTCAGACCAGGACGCTCATGTCATGATGCTATTGAAGCAATATATTTAAGCATTAGGCAAAAACCGAAATTTGTACTTGATGCCGACATAACAAAATGTTTCGATAAAATCAACCATTCAAAACTACTGGAAAAATTAAACACCTCACCTTCAATCAGACGGCAAATACGCGCATGGTTAAGAGCAGGTGTAGTAGATAACCAGCATTTCCAAGAGACATTAGAAGGCACGCCACAGGGTGGGGTCATATCCCCACTACTGGCAAACATCGCCCTTCACGGAATGGAAGAACGGATTAAACGATTCGCTCAAACTTTACCGGGCGGAAAACGAGAAAACACTAGAAGTATCTCATTAATCCGGTATGCCGACGATTTTGTCATCATGCACAAAGACCTATCCGTGGTACAGGAATGTCAAAGGATTATAACAGAATGGTTAAATGACATGGGTCTGGAATTGAAACCTTCCAAAACCCGCTTAACTCACACTCTAAACAAGTTTGAGGATTCTGAGCCAGGATTTAATTTTCTTGGATTCAATATCAAGCAACATTCTGTGGGTAAATACCACTCAAAACAAGGTTTCAAAACCATCATTACCCCAAGTAAAGAAAAGCAGAAAATACACTACGAGCAAATATCTACGGTAATAAATAACCATAAGGCAGTCTCCCAAGAGGCTTTGATAATAAATCTAAATCCCATAATCCGTGGTTGGTCTAATTATTACTCAACAGTAGTAAGTAAAGAATCTTACTCACATCTGGACTCGTTAGTGTATTTAAAGCTAAGAGCTTGGGCACATCGCCGTCATTCGAGAAAATCAAGAAAATGGAAAGCCAATAAATACTGGCGAACTATTGGTAATGATAATTGGACTTTTTCCACCCCACAAGGTAATAAGCGCTCAGTGCGATTACTAAAACATGCCGAAACCCCCATAGTTAGGCACGCTAAAGTAAAAGGGGAAGCCAGTCCGTATAACGGTGATTTTGTGTACTGGAGTTCAAGAATGGGCACACACCCAGAAATGCCTACAAGAAATGCAAAACTTCTTAAAAAGCAAAAAGGTAAATGTGCTAACTGCGGACTATTTTTCAAGAATGAAGACTGGATGGAAGTAGACCATATCATTCCCCGCTCAAAAGGTGGGAAAGATGAATACAAAAACCTCCAATTGCTTCATAAACATTGCCACGATATAAAGACCGCCGATGATGGTTCTAATCGAGGTACTCATGACAATGAGCTTGCGTCAGAGAGGAGCCCTATGACGCGAAAGTATCATGTACGGTTTTGAAGACGAGTCACTCCGGTGACGGAGTGGCTTAGTTTAATACATCTTTAAGGGGTTAAGGAAGTGCTGTTTAGATAGTTACCGACCGCTAACACTGTCAAAGCTAACTTTACCCATCTTATGGAGTATGCAGCAATGCAAAACTATGTATTTGTAATCGACCAAAATAAACAACCACTTAATCCAGTTCCTCCTGCAAAGGCAAGAGAATTATTGAATAAACGAAAAGCAGCAGTGTTCAGACAATATCCGTTTACTATTATTCTCAAACATATTGTTTGTAGTCCTAACACTAAAACATTAACTTTAAAACTTGACCCTGGAAGTAAATTCACAGGAATTGCATTACTTGACGGTGAAAATGTTATTTGGTGTGCAGAATTAGAGCATCGAGGTTATCAGATAAAAGACGCTTTATTGTCCCGCAGACAATTAAGACGTAGCCGAAGAAATAGAAAAACTCGGTACAGAGAGCCACGCTTTGAGAATCGTAAGCGTAAAGAAAACTGGCTTCCTCCAAGTTTAGAGCATAGAATACTAACAACTGAAACTTGGGTAAAACGTTTAATGCGATATGCAACAATATCTGAATTATGGATTGAAAAAGTTAAGTTTGACATGGCGTTGATGCAAAACCCTCAAATAAGTGGAGTTGAATATCAACAAGGGGAATTAAAAGGTTATCAAGTACGTGAATATCTACTAGAAAAGTGGGGTAGAGAATGTACTTATTGCGGTAAAAAAGATGTTCCATTGCAGATAGAACATATTCATCCAAAATCAAAAGGAGGTAGCAACAGAGTTAGTAATTTATGTTTAGCTTGCGAAAAATGTAATCAAAAGAAAGGTAACAAACCAGTTGAAGAATTTCTCAAAAAGAAACCTGATTTACTTAAAAAGATTAAGTCCAAAGCTAAAAAACCGCTTTTAGATGCAGCCGCAGTAAACGCAACTAGGAATAAGTTAGTAAAAGTTTTATCTAATTTACTGCCAACTAAAACTTCCACAGGAGCGCAAACTAAATATAATCGAACTAGGTTAAAACTTGAAAAGCATCATTGGATTGATGCGGCTTGCGTTGGTGATGTTGACAATATAAAACTATTAACTAACCAATCATTAAAAATTAAGTGTAATGGTCATGGAACCCGACAAATGTGTCGTACTGATAAACACGGTTTCCCTACAAGATATGTTCCTAGATTCAAGTTTGTAAAAGGTTTTCAAACTGGCGATATTGTAAAAGCTGTTGTCACCTCAGGTAAAAAAATTGGTGAATATATTGGCAGAATTGCAACCAGAAGCACTGGCAGCTTTAACATTTCAACCCGCGAAAAACTAGTACAAGGTATTTCTTACAAATACTGTAAAACAATTCACTTTAAGGATGGATATTCCTATGCATTTTGACGTTAATTCAGGGCAGTTAAAACTGCCCGTGTCGTTTTTCCTCTTCGCTCTAAAGAGACGAAGTTTCCAAACTCCCGGAGGTTTTTAGATGAGTTTGTTTTCCTTATCCATAAGAGGGAGGACGCGAATTAGATTGTTATTCTCCCTACTAGCTATTTGTATTTTATTGGTTTCTAGTTGCGCTAATAATCAATCAGATCCCTCTGCTTCTGGAAATGGTCGTATTACTATTGGTACTACGGCTAAACCCCGTACTCTCGATCCAGCGGATGCTTATGAGTTATCTTCGCTATCCTTGGTGTATAACATGAGC
>JBCBQE010000178.1:0-9582 GCA_039820385.1 Cyanobacteria bacterium J06635_10 | reverse complement strand
CCATAACGCTTTGGATCTTTGTTGAGAAGATATTCTACGACTTCTTTACGTTGATTCTTGTCTTTTGTCATTCGCACAATTCTTTCAATTTCATCGTCTGTATCGTCAGCACCTCGCTCTGTTGCCATTTCAAACCAGATATCACCATCAGCATATTCACCTCGATCGTAACAAATTGCTCCCATCAACGTATAAGGCTGGTGATTGTCGGGTTGCGATTCCATCGCTTGTGTAGCACAATTTTCAGCTTCATCCAATTGACTCAAATCACGAAAAGCCGCACCTCTTGTTACCAACAAGGCAGATTTAAGAGAGGCTTCTCGTACCTGATTCCAATTCACATTTTTTGTCACTTTTAAGGCTTTTTCTGGTTCATCAGCCTTACGCCAGTTACTGCTTGCACTAGGTAAATTCCACCTATTTCTAGTTCTTTTATACTCTTTTTCATAAAAAATTGCCTCTAGTCTATAGTAGGCGATCGCAATTTTTCCGTGTCGAGAAAGACGACGCTCTTCAATTAATTGAACTACTTGTTTTGCATCTAAGCGCTCCTCACGCTCAAGTTTGAGCATAATGTCGTAAAATGGATTTATTGGCAATTGAGGATCTATAATATTATATTTACGCTTTAAAGATTGAAAATGCATTTTACGAGCAATTTTCGCAGTTTCACAAAGTCCTTCTTCTGTTAACCAATTAATATCTTTTTCACGCAGTTCAGATTTTAAATCTTCGGGTAATATTTGAATAATTCCAATTAGTTTTGAAACTCCCGCATCACAATAAGCCATTTTTCTCAACACTTTAAATAACTGACTAAAAGGTTTGAACTCAGGATGTTGAGAAGCCTGATAATGTGATTTTAATTTCAAAAATAATCTGCTTACTCTTTGCTCTTCATCTATTTTAATTAAAGTGTTTAATTTCTTCTTCTTCAACCATTCGCAATCTTTAAGGTCTAAAATTTCTCCATTTTCAAGTTTTTTTAAAATAGAATAAAGTTGACTAGTTATAGAAGTATCTTGATAAAAAGTAACCTCATATTTAGATTTGAGTTTTAAAAATTCAAGTTCAGCTTTTCTGATGTTTTCCTGCTGCCAATAGATTTCTAATGTTTCTTCAAAGCCTGAATATAAAAGCCATTCAGCTTCAAAATCCGATAATTCCTGTTTCCCATCTAGTTTCTTTAAAATTAGATAAAGAGTTTTTTCTGGAAATAAACTCAAATACTGAGTAGCTTTGAATTTAGTTTTTAGCTGTGAAAAACTCGCAATATCTTGAATTAAAGCGACTGTTTCTAGAAGATTATCAGAATTGAGTAGTTCCAAGTCTGAATTTTCTACTGTATGTTCAGTTTCTAGCTTCCAAAGCACTGAATAAATCGAACTCGGCATCGAAAGCTCAATATTATCTGGAATCAGGTACTTAGCTCGCAGTTGCATTAACTCTTCGGATATCCTCTTCTCTTCTTCTGCTTTGTATTGCTGTAAAGAAATGAAATCAATACAATTGAACAAGCTATTTTCTGCTAACCATTGAAGTTCTATATCTGTCACCTGTATACCTAAATCGGCTTTTCGCAATATGAAATAAAGAAAACTATTGAGCGAAAATTTCCTATTTCTGCCTACTTTATACTTTACTATGAGACTATCAAAATGCATTCCCTTTAGTACATCAATATCCATTTATTATCGTATTTGATATTATAATTACCCTAATAATATGTTACTTTTTAGAAAACTAAATGTCCAGTTAATATCAGTCTACTTAATATTATTTGCTTGGCTATAATTAATCGCGTAATGCCGAAGGCATCATGCTTGGCATATCGCCTATTTTTGATTTATAAAAATCAAAAAACTCTGCGCTCCTCCGCGCTTCCCTTTGCACTCCTCTGCGTTTATTAATTCAGACACCCTTGAAAAAAACGAAAAAATAAAAGACGTAGCAATGCTACGTCTCTACAATAGATAATAGTTTTAATCAAATTACTTTACGATTTGACGCTTGCGTTTGACGAAGAATACCAACAATAACCCACATCCAACTAACACCCATCCATTAGAAGATTCCGGTACACTAGTTTTAAAGGGATTATTAGGTTTGCTCAAATCTTCTTTGCCGCTTTCTAATTTCCTGTCAAACCTGTCTTCTGCTGCTTCTGCTTCTTTAAGTAAACGTCTTTGTTCGTCATTCACCAGTACTATCATAGAAGAATAAGGTGAAACTAACTTATATTTTTTGGCGATCGCATGAATTGCATCTAAGCTTTCTAAGTTATCAAGTTTAACTTGTTTGCTCAATCCGCGGATTAGTTGTCTGGCTGCAAGTTGTTGAAATTGGCTTTGTTTATTCTTGTTATTCTCAGATTTATCAAGATACCAAGCGTAACCGTCAACTACGTCAATTACAGAATCTCCCAATTTTGCCTTTGTGGCGATTCTTTGCAATACTTCGGTAACTGAGGTAGAAACTCCACCACCACTATCTTGAATTGCTTTAATCATTCCGTCGGTGTAAGAGAAAGGTAATTCGCCGTTATGTACCATCCATAAAGGTGCGGAAGTAGTAGGAATATCTTTGTTATTCTTAGATAATTCATAACTACCTGCATCTGTTAACAACAGTATTGCATCGTAGGTTTTATCTCCTCGCAATTGGTTAAATTGCTTTAACATTTCTGGAGTTTGTAAGCTACCGTAAAAGGTGAATTTATCGGCTTTGAATTCCCGGATATCTTCTAAAAATTGTGGCTTTGCTTTTCCAGAAGCGGTAATATACAAATCTGCATCGTTATTTTTCGAGTTTTTTTGCAGCCATGTTAAGTTTTGCGATAATTCCTTGACATGGGAAGCCATACTCCGAGATGAATCGAGTACTAAAGCAAAACGTTGGTTTTCAGGAAAGGAATAATCTTTTTGAGATAATGGTTTGGCCGTAATTTTGTAACCTTCTGGTAATTCTATTTCATGAGATTTTGGTTTTGATTTCCCCGTCTTGATATAGTCTTCTAACCAAGCATCTTTTTCAATGTTTACCTGTTTACCGTTGCGAATACGTTTAGTTTGATTCGTCCAAAATATATTACGTTTTTCTCCTAAAGTTGGTAAAGCCACACCAATATCATCAACCATGACTTTATAAGTTAACCACAGATTCATTTCTGTAGGGCGTGGTGTTTCTGTGGAAGGGAGTCTTCGGTTTTCTCTTTCTACATTATTACGAGGAATAGGAAAGGCTCTTAAACGATAATGTCTTGGCCCTACTTGTTCTAATAATGCTGGATCTATAGGACGTTCTCTTCTTACTTGAGAATTATAAACCTTTTGTGCCGCACCGCGTGGAGAAACTACAAATTCAAAGCGTTTATCTAAGTCGCTGGTGTCTCCCAACCATAAACCTGTAATTACTGCACTTTCCGGTAACGAAAAGTAATAAAATATCTCTTGAACTTCTGGTGTTTGGTTTTTGTACAGTTCATAAAGTTCTACCTCAGCCCAATCACCTTGTTGTTTTACCGTAACTTGTTGTGATTCCAACCAAACTTTTTTCTCGTTGATATTTAGTAAACCAGCTTTAACTTCCTGTCGATCGAATGTCGATCGCACTGCATGAGTAATTGCTGGTGCTTCGGCTTTTTGAATGGGTTTATCGAAAAATTCCTCGTAAAGTTTTTCTGCTTTTTCAATATCTTGTTCGGAACCATTATATAAAAAGGGTGACATGAAAAAGTTGTAAATTTCCTGTACCTTATCCGCAGTAGGTCTATTGAAACCTAAAGTTTGCCGGTACATGGCGCTGATATGATTATTATCTTTAATCGTGCTGAGATAGCGATATGAAGATAAATAAGCGTTTACTAAACCGTCTTTAATTTCGCTTGATTTTGATAATACAACTTGGCGATTGCTACTTTTAGTTGGTTGATTATTTAATAAAGAAAATGCTTGTACTTGCGGCTGTTGTTGAAAGGAAACGAATAAAATAACAGAAGCAACTAAAACTCCAACGAAACCTGCTAAACCACGTTTTTTACCATGATGTTCGGAAAATTCCTCGATAACTTTTTGCCCAGTATAAAGGTACATACCCGACAATACCGAAGGCATAATCAGGAATAAAGCAAAGCTGAAGAAAAATAATAGAAAAAACAGAGGTGAGTACCATACTCCATAAGTAAAAGAATCCCCTAGTATTCTTAACCATTCAAACTTGAAAAATCCTTGAACAAAAACTACTGCTGCGGGTAAAGTGTAAAATAATAACAAAACCCCTGCATACATACCAAACAACAGCATCAAACTATTTGCTAGCAGTTGCATCCACTGCAAACCCGTTTTACGTCGGTTGTTATAACCCCACAATAAATCTGCGAAAAATGCCGCAATAGATAAAACCGCCGTAGCGATAATGTGAATGCTAGCGGGTGTCATTTCTCGGATTAAAAACAACCTCAGCCAACACAACAAAAATAACGGCGCTTCCACGCCGTAAAATAAACGAATTAGTTGTAAAGGTCGTCTGATAAATTTCCAAGCTCCAATAATGCTGCAAACTGTTGGGATCGCAACTAAAGCAACTACAGTTAAAGAAAATTCGAGAGGAATTTCACCTCTAAAAGTTCCTTCAAATAACGATGGTGCCAGGAAAGGCAGTATACCGAAATATACTACTGCCAAAAAAGTTAGATTCCACAGCCAAAAGATCGCTTGAAAAATCACATTACCAAAAGTTTTCACATCGTACCTCCATCCCACAAGTTTGTGCAGCCGTTAATAGTATGTCTACACAATCTACTTGGTGGATTTCAGATTTACATTGGTAAATAATTGTAAGTTTTATGAAGTTATTTTAATGGCATCGATTAATATCAGCATTCTTACATATTTATAACTTACGCAACTAGTAATCGATTGCATAAATTTTGACGGGTTCGTTTTCTCCCAAAGGTAGGGAGACGTTATATATAACGTCGAGACAACCCGTCAGAATAAATGAAATAAACTACTAGTAATCGATTGCATTAGTTTTGATGGGTATAAATTTTTTCTTCCCCCTCTTCCCCATCTACCCCCTCCCTGATATTTATAGAGACGTAGCACTACTACATCTCTACCTCGGGTTGTAACCCATATTTAAATTAGCGTCTATTGCTGCTAATTAGCACCATTTATAGGAGTTGAGACATTTGAGGTTCCCAATACTGCACCAGATAAAGAGGAAGGATGTTGCTCCTGTTTTTGTTCCTTTTGTAGTTCTTGCTTGGCGTGTTCCTCGGCTAACTCCATCATGGCTTGCACGTCTTCTTGGATAAACTTTTCAACCCGCAAAGCAAACTTAGAATAGGCTGAGGAATGGTTGGGAAAATCTTTATAGGAGCCAGTTAATTGGAAGAATTTCCAGGCCTCGCTTTTTAAAGACTCGGCTGTTTTCCGGTATAGAGTCTGTTTTTCATTAAAACCGAAATACTGCTCGATTGAAGCGCTGATAGCAACCATTTGGCTGAGTCCAAAAGTAACCCAGCCGATATAATGTCCGAATGAGTTGTCATTGAAATTCAGACTTACAAAGGCTGGAACCAGCACGCCACCAATAATTGTCATCAGACGGAGACGGGTTGACCATGTTTTCGTCGATTTAGCTCGATCTTCAAGCCACAATAGCTGATCGAGCCACCGTGATTTCATAAACTGCTTTTGTAAATCTGAGAGTTCGACTGTATTAATCAGTTCCGTGAATTCTTTTTTTAAGTATTCTTGATCGGAATTTTTCTTTGTCATAAAAAAGCCTTGTTTTATTTGGTTAAATCGCTCTGAAGAGCGCTCTATAATTTGTATAAGTGCTGATTTTTTTTTTGAGCAATGATTCAGTAGTCAATCTTATTATTATGGGGTAACTGTCATCGTATAATGCTAAGACCAAAGGCAATTTTCTCTGGAAATAACTTTGCAGTACAAAGTTATGAATATTTATTTATAATTAGCCTCAAATTTACTATTCGTCAATTAATATTTATAGAAAAGAAAATGCTATGACCCGGTAAAGTAAGTAAACTAAAAGCCTCTCACAATTACTGGTATTTGACAAATCACACCAGTACTCTCACGCGTTTGATTAATTCTGATGGGTAAAATTTGAGTCCTATTAATAGGACTTGTACTATTAGCTTGGGGTTTGCAACCCCTTTGCTAGGGTGTGTGAGACAACCCGTCAAAACTAATGTGGTGGAGTACTAGTAGTGCATTTCATTAATTATGACGGGTTTTCTTACCGACTCGACTAGGACTATAAGTCCCAGTCTAATAAATTAAGTCGCTCTTTTGACGACTAAAATAGAGCCATCAAAATTAATGAAAAAGAGTACTAGTGGTCCACCACATTAGTTTTGCCGGGCAATAACGAGAAGAAAAATTTTTTCTACCCCCTCTTCCCACTCTCCCCCCTCTCTACCCTTACCCAGCAATTTTGGCTTGTGAGAGTACTAGTATGCTGAGACTTTTGACCTTTATTTGCGAATAAGTCTAATGAGTCGATTCAGAAAAATTTGGCTCTAACTCGAAAAATTCAGAAATTGGGTGTTGAAATCGTTTTAGTAATAGTGCACAGATCTCTCCCCTCGGAGTCAATCACACTTAAGAATAAAAAGTGGTTTTTTTAACGTTAAATAAGTAATAATACTATACTGATGAGTAATAAACTTGATTTAAACTTGATATAAAATACATATAGGACTCCTAATTGATTTTTGTTAGCCTAGCGTATCCGCAGGATATACAAAAATCAGTGCATCCTACTGTTCCCTGTTTCCTCTCTTGAAAAGTTGCTCCTGGGGAGCCACTCCGTTGTAGGAAGTGGCGTGGAAACCCCCAAGGGTGCACTTTATGTCGCTATGGCGACACGCTTCGCGTTCAGCGCGGCACGACTCGTTAGAGTAACGCTATTCTCTGTTCCCTAACTCCTAGGAGTGATTCAGAAATCAAACTGGATTCCTATATCTGATGGCTGTGTTATGGTCGGTTTTGTTATGATTTCTCCGTCCGATCTCCTGGTACAACAGTAAAATGGAAAAACCCTTTAAGATTGCTATTTCAAACGGATTAACTGCACCAGCGATTCGAGTTGAGTCCCCAAAGGACTTATCCAATGGGATGGACGAATTAGGTTTTCAAAGTCCGCGTCCCATTCTAGTAATTTTAGGTGGTGCTGGTAAGATGAGTGAAACCGATTTAAACCGTCTGCGATCGCTATTTGTCAATGTGCTGGCTCCCCTGGTTGAAGAACTAGGAGCATCTGTTGTGGATGGAGGTACTAATTTTGGTGTGATGCAGATGATTGGCCAAGCTCGTGCCGAGATATCAGCGACATTTTCCTTGATTGGTGTAACTCCAGTTGGAAAGGTCGATATTCCCGGTCAAATCCCTCCAGAAGAAGTTGCAGCATTGGAGCCATATCACAGTCACTTTGTGTTGATTCCTGGCTCTGAGTGGGGTGATGAATCCCCTTGGTTGGCTGATGTTGCAACTGTACTGGCGAAGGGAGCGCCATCGGTTGCAGTGTTAGTCAATGGTGGGGAAATTTCTAAGAAGGATGTGTCAGAGAGTCTAAGAGCTAATCGACCAGTGCTTGCTGTTGCTGGGAGTGGAAGGTTAGCTGATACACTGACAGCTACGCTACGTGGGGAAAATACTGATGAGCGTGCGAAGGAATTAGTTGCTTCTGGCTTAGTGCAAGTACTTGACTTCAAAGAGAGTTTTGATAGTCTGACTCAGTTGATTAAGTCATATTTGAGTTAAGAGGGAACGGGGAGATGGGGAGATGGGGAGATGGGGAGATGAGGAGATGGGGAGAGAAAATTATGTCATGAGACAAAGCACTAGTACTCCACCAAGTAAACGGGAGCGGGGTTTTCCTTCAAATTTTCTCCCCCTGCTTCCTCCGCTCCCCCTTCTCCCCCTGCCCTATTCCCTATTTTTGTAAGTTATCTAAAAACCAAAAGGAGTTTGATATGTCTGTCTACGATAAAGCGAACAAGAAAACTGGTCCCTATAAACTTCTAGCTCTTGATGGTGGTGGCATCCGAGGGATGATTACTCTTGAGGTGTTGGCTAAAATAGAAGCCACCTTGCGGGAAAGCTTTGCTGACAAGAATTTAGTCTTAGCCGATTACTTTGATTATGTTGCAGGTACGAGTACTGGTGCAATTATTGCAACTTGTATTTCCATGGGTTGGCCTGTAGATAAAATTCAAAGGTTTTATCAAGAAAGTGGTAAGGAGATGTTTAAGAAGGCATTTATTACCAGAGCCTTCAGAACATTCCGCTATAAATACGAAGATAAAAACCTGGCAAATAAACTCAAGAAGGAATTTGGAAAGAACGAATTTGGACAAGAAATTACCTTCGGTAGCGAGAAGTTGAAAACTCTCCTGATGCTCGTAATGCGTAATGCTACTACAGACTCCCCTTGGCCCATGTCTAATAACCCCTATGCCAAGTTCAACGACAAAGAAAAACCAGATTCTAATTTGAATCTTCCCCTTTGGCAGCTTGTGAGAGCTAGTACAGCCGCTCCAACCTTCTTTCTACCAGAGCAAGTTCAGTTAGATAAGAACAAGACGTTTAGCTTCGTTGATGGTGCTATAACTCCCTATAATAATCCAGCCTTCCAACTCTTCTTGATGGCAACTGCTGAACCCTACAATCTAAAATGGCCGACAGGTGAAGACAAAATGCTTTTGGTCTCAGTTGGTACTGGCACAACCCCTAAGCGCAATCAGAAACCCCACCCTTTGGTGCCAGGGGCTTTAAATAATGCTCAGAATGTTCCCCATGCACTAATGCTTGCTAGTCAGAATGAACAGGATTTTCTGTGTCGTATTTTTGGTAAGTGTTTATCAGGGGATGCAATTAACAGTGAGATCGGCGATTTGATAGGAAATCAGGGACCTCTAGAATCAAAGCTGTTCACCTACTTGCGCTACGATGTTGAACTGACAGATAAGGGATTGGACAAGTTAGGCTTGAAAGGTAAAGTCAATCCAAAGGATGTCGAAAAAATGGATTCAGTCAAACATATGAATAAATTAACACTCATAGGACAAGAACTCGCCAAAAAAGTAAAACCGGAACACTTTGAGAATTTTGTCCAGTCACCAGCTTCTCTAACTACAGTAGCTTAATTGCCAAGGAATTTAATATAACCAGGATTAGCAGCAAATGACACAACTTTTCGATGCTTTCATCTCCTATGGACGAACTGACAGTAAACAGTTTGCGGAAAAACTTCAAGCTGATTTGAACGAAGAAGGGTTCAGAGTTTGGTTTGACTTTAATGACATCCCCAAGGGAGTAGATTTCCAGAATCAAATTAATGATGGTATCGAAAAGTCTAGTCATTTCCTGTTTATCATTAGTCCCCATTCAATAAATTCTCTCTATTGTGGTAAAGAAATTGAGTTAGCGATTAAGTGTAATAAACGAATTATTCCCTTAATGCATGTTGAGGAAATCAATCAGGATACTTGGCGATCGAGAAATCCAAATGGTACGGATGAGGAATGGGAAGCATACAAAGCTGAAG
>JBCBQE010000177.1:0-9611 GCA_039820385.1 Cyanobacteria bacterium J06635_10 | reverse complement strand
ATCTTTACTAAACTGAAATTCCCTTGGTACATCTTCGCCAGACATCCAAATTTTGATTTCGGCATCTAAATCTAGAGTACCAGCGCTTTCTTTACTAAAATATTTGATCGACTTATACGGAATCGATAAATACTCAGTTTTCTTACCCGTCATTCCTTGTTTATCAATTAAAATAATTCTTTTATTCGTAAAAACAACCAAATCTCGGATTAATTTGAACACTTTATGTATACTTTCTCCTTCAATCATTAAAGGAATAAGTTCCTTTTCTAATTTCTCCGGATTCACCTCGGATGCATTACCCATCATGCCGCTGAAAATTCCCATCTTGTCACCTATGGTAAAGAATAAATTTGATAGATTGTAACTTATTTACAGCGGCTCTAAATTGCTTTCAGTAATGTTTATACATTTGTTCAATTAATTAGTATTCTAAATATCACTTTGTCTGAAAGATATTCTGTACCATCTTTTTATCAGTACTAGCTGCTG
The DNA here is from genome assembly GCA_039820385.1 of Cyanobacteria bacterium J06635_10. Taxonomy (GTDB): domain Bacteria; phylum Cyanobacteriota; class Cyanobacteriia; order Cyanobacteriales; family Nostocaceae; genus Rivularia. Next base: position 9,119 of record JBCBQE010000177.1, on the reverse strand, counting down.
CTTTATCCAATTCTGCAATCTCCCCAGCATCTAATTCCCAACCCAAAGCACCAATATTCTGCCGTGCTTGTTCGGCATTTTTAGCTCCAGGAATGGGAATCGTACCTTTACAAATACACCAATTAATCGCCACCTGGGACATTGTTTTATTTCTAGATTCCGCCAATAAACGCAAACACTCTAATAAGGATTTTGCACCGGGAATTAATTGTTTAAAAATAAAATTTCTAATACCTTTAGGATATTTACTTTTATCGGTATATTTTCCTGTCAAAATTCCCAAACATAAAGGGCTATAAGCGATTAATTTTATTCCCAATTCGTCGCAAACTTCCTTGATTCCTAACTCCGTTACGGGGTAAGTTGATAATAATGAATATTGTACCTGTAACGTTGCAATTGGTACCCCTCTTTCAGCAAACTTCTGATGTACCTTCTTCAATCTTTTAGTACCGTAATTCGATAAACCCACACCCTTTACTAAACCTTGCTCGTATAAATCCCCTAATCCATCTAATAAAGCCCATTCCTGCCAAGGAAAATAGTTCCCTGTTGACCAGTGCATTTGTACCAAATCAATATTTCGATCCAAGCGTTGTGCGGAAGCTTTACCAGCAGATACCATAGCACCTCTAGTTAATCTCCAGGGATAAGCAGCAAGTTTGGTAGCGATGCAGATATCTTGGTTATTTACATCATTATATTCTTTTGTAAAACGTCCTAAAAGCTTCTCACTTTGTCCGTTGAGCTTTCCTGTACCGTAGGAGTCGCCAGTATCAAATAAAGTTACACCATTTTTTACACAGAGGTTAAATACCTGTTGCAAATCATCATCCATGCTTTGATTGTATCCCCAAAGCACCTGGTTACCCCATGCCCAAGTACCGCAACCCATGGTGGGAAGGATGAGTTTTTGGTTAGTTTGCATATGAATTTGGTTGTAGATGTCCTAACCTTATTATTGATGAAAAGAGCCACTACGGTAACGATGATAGCCCGCTAGGGGTTGTAAATCGGATGTATTTTGAGTGAAAATATAGCGATTGGTTGCAAATCCCAAGCTACTCCCTTTCCGGCTTTATGATTACCTAAATTATTGAGGGAGTGAGAGAGTGAGGGAGAAATTTCTATAAGTAATCTTAGAGCGGGATAGGAGTAATAGCGATCGTTCCTAAAAATAGGAAAAAATTATGATTAATTGTGAGAAAAATGAATAAATATTTAGCTTTTTCACAATCGATTGAGGAAAGATTTATCAGTAGATAATTGTCGATCGATGATCTCTATGTCTTTCAAATGCTTTCGTTTATTCAGATATTTTGATTTTAAAATATCTGATATGTGGCGAACAGAATTAATTGCATCATTAAAATTATTTGATTCCTGTAATGCTTGATAAAATTCACGACTTTCTTGAGGTGAAGGATCGACAAAAGTTCGTAATTCTGTAATATCCAGTTTTCGGTTAAATTTATTGACAATATTGCGCCATTGATGCAGGAGCCTAAATAAATCTCGATATTTGCTTTCAGTAAAAATTCCAGATGCGATCGCCGTTTCTGTGACTGACATTATCAATCGCGGATACACCATCGGATGCTCTATGTCGTCTATTTTTTGATGAAATATAGGATCCGATAAAATTGCTGCATTATCTTGAAATTCGCGATACAAAGTTAGTAGAAGCACTCTCTGTTGCTCTTGGATAGATGCCCATCTTTCGGCAAAAATACCCGTAAGTGTTGTAAACAAACCAATAGCTGTTATTGCTGGTTCAAATTCATATGGTTTTTTAAGGTACCAGATAATAGCTAAAATGAAACCAAAAGCTAACGAACAGAAGGTTACGGAACTAACAATATTTTTCATATTCGCGTTTTCCGCTGTAAGTATTATTTTGTTGCTAATTTATTCTGTTATTTTTCAAATACTAATTCTTCCATACTGCGTCTACGATTGGAGAATTATTCTCATCATTGCGTGCTGTACCATGGGGAGCAAGTAGAATTAAATCCATACCAAATCGACTACTATTACGGGGTTCTGAAAGTGTATTTACTCTATCGATAATTGATAATTTGGTTGCTGATATAACTTGGTTAATACCCTTATTGGTATACTTTCGAGTAAGTGATAAGCGAATAGTATCTTGGTCTGGAAAATTCACAGACGATCTATCAAATAGCATCATTTTAATTAAATGACCACTGATATTCCGATAAATTCCTTTCAAATAAATAGCTTTATTCACTTCCACGGAAGCATCAAAGGAAACGTTATTTAAGTCAATATCTAAATCAGTGTTATGCAATAATGCACTTGTCATAAATTCCTTGTAAGATTTGCTATTAACATATTCGCTAACTGCTTCTTGTAATGCTGCTTCGCTTAAATCTTCAGTTGCCGCAACTTCTAAAAGAAATCTATCCTGATGTCGTATTAATTTAGATAAAATTTTTAGTAATTTTGTATCATACTGAAAATTAGCTAATGTATTACCCAATAAAGAAAAGAGAATAGGACTATCTCCCAACAGTTTATCAAGTAGTGTTCGTAACTTAATAACGTTATCTTCAATAGAAAAATCTAATTGAATTGGAAATATTCGACTACCTTTTAATGGCAATCCTTTTACTACTCCTTGAATACCTAACTTTAGCATTTCCGAACTCATATCAACCGGAAAGTAGATTAAGTCTGGATTATGATTAATAAAAAAGCGTAAAATACTTTTATCCTTTGTTCCCGTACCCACACCCAAACTGACATAGTGATATTTCTTATCCTTCAATTTTGACTGAATTTTACGCCACCGACCAGCGAAAGAATCGATACCTTCCTTCATAACCAGGTACAATGGATCGTTACAAGCATAAGCCCAAGAAATTGTAGGACCTATTCCCCAAAACATAAAACCAGATAAAATTTGTTTTCCGTCACCTACTGGAGAAAACCCCCTACTCAAATTCTTGGTGAGTTCAGTTAATTTCTTTGATTGATCTTCTCCTCCAACAAAGCAAAGATTCCATCCCAAACCTCTTTCGTTGACTGAATCGTCTAAGAGTTGCTCGAAATTAAAGTTCAACACGCCTTGCCCTGCTTTTAGCTGTATACATCGTTAAGTTTTTCACACAATTATAAGATAAAGCAAGTGAATTTAACTATCTCTTTTACTTTTAAAGAATAACAAAATTCCTTGCTATTCTTGCTGTAAGCGGCAAAATTCCTTTGTCAAGGATACTATATACATTATCGCCACGGTATCTTTCTTGGTGTTGCAGAATCTACAGTCTTGACAACGGAGGGAACCCTATGCTCAGCAAACAAATACTGTAACGTGCAGTTCTCTATGCTAATAGCTAAAGTACTATAAATAGCACTGAATTATTTATTAATTGCGATCGAAACGCAATGGTTAATAAATGGGAAAAATCTATTTTTACAATTTATCTAGAGCTTTAAGACATTCTACGCCTATCCTATTTTCATTCATTGACAGTTTTCTCTAATCCTGAGAGCGGAGTGCAAAGCAATGGGAGAATAAAGTTATTTCATAAAATCACCATTCGTATAAAAAATAATTGTCCGAAGTTGATACACAAGCATTTATACTAGGCACTACCAAAGGATTAAATACGTCAATCATCGTACCGCGATAATTCTGCTCTATTTAATGCAGCAAATTAGCGCGTATCCTCATAAATTCTTATGGAGTAAGCAGACATTGCTGTAGACTAATGGCGAATCAACACCACAATCAACCTTTACAAGAAGGCACAAGGCTAGCTAACTTATTCAAAAAGCCGATTTGGCAAAAATTTTCACTCGAACGGCGACTCAAACGCTCTATTCCACTTGTATTTGCAATATCATTTTCCACGGTGTTGCTGCTTGGTAATTTGCAATCGGCGATCGCACAATTTCCGACTCAATTTCCTCCCCCAGCAACTATAATTCAACCTGATGTAATTCAACCGGAAGCATTACAACCAGAAATAATGCAACCGCGACGGCTACCCCGTCAAGAAATTCGCGGGGTGTGGATGAGTACCAATGATTTTAATGTTCTTAAAACTAAGTCTGGCCTCAAAGATGCTGTAACTCAGTTGCGGCGCTTGAATTTCAACACCATTTATCCTGTCGTATGGAATTCGGGTTATACTAAGTTTCCTAGCGTTACAGCCAAACGTGCTGGTATTCCGTTTTTTTTCAAAGGTTCAAATGGACAGGATATTCTGGCAGACTTAATTAAACAAGCACATCGTCAGGGTTTATTGGTACTTCCCTGGTTTGAGTTTGGTTTTATGACTCCGGAAACTTCAGAATTAGCTTTAAATCATCCTGAATGGTTGACTGCTAAACGCGACGGAAGTCGAACTTCTAATAGTGCTGCCGGTGAAGTTGCATGGTTAAATCCTTTCCACCCACAGGTGCAGCAGTTTATTCAAAATCTGGTTTTAGAAGTCGTCAGTCGATATGATGTTGATGGCATCCAATTTGATGACCATATGAGTTTACCTCGCGACTTCGGTTACGACAAGTATACCGTTGCTTTGTATACTCAAGAAACCGGAAATCCACCACCAAGTAACTCTGCTGATGAAGCATGGGTTAAATGGCGTGCTGATAAAATTACGGCGTTTATGACGCAACTCAATCAAGCGGTAAAAGCCAGAAAACCCTATACAATTTTCTCTGTATCTCCTAATTACTATAATCACGCTTACAAACTACAGTTACAAGACTGGCTTAATTGGGTACGTTTGAGTATTGTAGATGAATTGGTGATGCAGGTTTATCGCAATGATTTAGCTAGTTTTACTCGTAAAATTAACCGTCCAGAAATTATTGAAACGAAACAATATATACCCACTGCTATCGGTATTATGGCGGGTTTGCGAAATCGTCCAGTTTCTATGCAACAAATTAAATCCCAAGTACGAGCAGTACAACAACGGGGTTTGGGGGTAACTTTCTTTTATTATGAAAGTCTATGGAATTATGCTCAAGAAAGTGTTGAATTAAGACAGGCTGGATTTAAAACTTTATTTCCACGTTTTACCCGCCGTTCTAGAATTTAATTAATGTAGAGACGTTGCACTGCAACGTCTTTATTTAACAACGTCTTTATTTAACAACGTCTTTATTTAGAAACGTCTTTATTTAACTTTTTTCTTCATCAAATAGTTCCATCAAACCAACTGTACCAACGAAAAAAGTATATACACCATATTTATACCAAATTTTGTCTTGAGAACCGGCTTTAAAAGCTGCTATGATTGCCTCAATCAAATGCGCTGTCACAGCAATACGTTCAATCCAAAAAATTGGATTAAGAATCGAGGGTATTTGAATTTGATTTAATAAGGCATAAATATTCCAAAGTTCCAATCCCATGGCGCATATCATGAGAACTGTGGATAATATTTTGATCGCAAATAAGTTTTTTTTCATCGGTTCTCAAAAATCGAGTACATAACCATTATTCATTTGTCTGATAATTGTAATAATTTCTACTGGATCTAATCTTTGAATATGATCTGGTTCAACATAAGCATAATAAATTTTACCATCTCGATCGACTATAAAAGTCGCCGGTATTGGTAATTCAAAGGATTCATCTCCATTATATTTAGGAAGATAAATTCCTATCTCTCTGTAGTAAGAGCGCGATTTTTTGGGAATTTGAAATACAATGTTAAACTGTCGAGCAACTTGATTTTTTTTATCAATTAACATTTCAAAGTTTAATTTTTTTTCTCCTATACTCTGAGGAGTTTTCGCAAATGTTTGTGGTGAAATAGTAACTACAGTTCCACCAAGCATATTAATTGCCGGTAAAGCTTGTTCGAGTGCTTTTAATTCTAAATTACAAAAAGGACACCAAGTACCGCGATAGAAAGAAATTACTACAACACCTCGTTGTAACAATTTTTGTATTTCAATTAATTCTCCATTATGATTCGGTAGTACAAAATCAGGAATTGTATCTCCAACTTTTAAACTTTGATGAGCAATTCCTAAGTTAATCACTTCTTTTGTGACATTATCTATCGCCTCTAAAGTTTCTGCCGGCAAGGTTTCTGACAAATTTTTGCGTGCAAGTCTGAGCGATTGAGCTAAATTCATAGGTTTTATATGATGACACGTTACTATATCATTTAGTCTTCCCACAAATTAGTGTAAAGCTATTATCATTTCAATCGCTTCGCAAAATATACACTTGAGAGAAGACAATATTTTTTTCTCAGGAATTAAGTAAGCTTGATATAGTAAAATAATTCACATTTTTGAGGTTTATACGGAATACTTTTATATTTTATCTATAAAATGCTACCTCTACACCCAATTTCAGATTTCATAGATAGCGATCGCAACATCAGTAATTCATCTCCTACTTATTATTATCAAGGATATTCTGATGGCGAATTATTACAACTTCCCCGCACCAGAGAAGCTGAAGCGATCGCTTGCGGTTTAATGCGACAACTTGCTAGTAATGAAGTATATTCTCTTGAAGGGAAAATGTATGGAATATTACTAGTACAGTTACAAGACGGTGAAAAAGGAATACTCAAAGCTTTTTCGGGTTTGCTTAATGGTTGTAGCGTTGTAGAAGGTTGGGTTCCACCAATTCCTGGTAGAGAAAAAGTTGTATTAGAAGAAACTCGTACTTTAGCGAAATTAGAAGATATTAAACAAGAAATTATTTCACTTAAACAACTGCCTCAGAGGAAAGACTATAAAACTATAGCGCTACAGTTTCAACAACGTTTACAAGAAATGGATAAACGTCATCAAGTTAATAAACAACAACGTCAGGAAAAACGTCAGTTGCTTGAAAATCTGGAGGGAGAAGAAACTATAGCGCTAGAGAAACTCAATGAAGCTTCTCGTCGCGATGGCATTGAGCGCAAGTTGCTCAAACGAGAGCGCGATGAAGTTTTACAACCGCTTCAGGAGGTAGTAAAAAATGCTGATATGCGGATTCGGGAATTGAAGCAACAGCGTAAAGAAATATCTCGCAAACTACAACAGCAGATGCACGCTGCTTACTCAGTAATGAATTTTTTGGGTAATTCTTCGAGTTTACAGCAATTAATGCCGGAGGGTTTACCTACTGGTACAGGTGATTGTTGTGCGCCGAAGTTACTTCATTTTGCCGCAATTAATGGTTTGAAACCTTTGGCGATCGCTGAATTTTGGTGGGGGGAATCTAAAGGAGATAAAATCCAGGGGGAATTCTATGGTGCTTGTGTTGAGCGTTGTCAGCCGTTGATGGGATTTTTATTGTCGGGGTTATCTGAGTTGGGAGTTGATAACCAATTCGCCGACACCCTGAAGGGTGCGGCTACATTTACGAAGCCTGTCTTCACAGGCTTTAGTTTAGAGGTTGGGATTATTTATGAAGATGAATGGTTAATTGCTGTGAATAAACCGCCGGGTTTATTATCAGTGCCGGGAAGATATTATCACAATCAAGATAGCGTTTTAAGTCGTTTAAGTAATTTATTATCGGATAGGGAAAATATTAGAACTGTACATCGTTTGGATATGGATACTTCTGGTGTTTTACTGTTAGCTAAGGATCGGGAAATTTATAGTTTATTAAGTAAGCAGTTTGAAGATAGATTGGTGAGTAAGGTTTATGAAGCGGTACTTTCTGGTGATTTAGATTTTGAAAGTGGTGTGATTGATTTACGGTTGTGGGGTAATCCAGAAAATCGTCCTTATCAAGAGGTTAATTATCAGAAAGGGAAGGTTTGTTTTACTAAGTTTCGAGTTTTAGGAAAGGAAGGAAATTACACTCGGGTTGAGTTTATTCCTTTGACGGGAAGAACTCATCAATTACGAGTTCATGCTGCTGAGGGTTTGGGTATGCCGATTTTGGGAGATCGGTTGTATGGATGTGAGATGGAGGGGAAGCGGTTGCATTTACATGCGAGGGAGCTTTCTTTTGTGCATCCTTTTTTAGGGGAGAGGGTTTTTTTGGAGGTGGAGGTGCCGTTTTGAATTGGTTTTTTATGTTTTTTAAACGCAGAGGGGCGCTGAGGAAACGCGGAGGAAGAAAGGGAGGAGGGAGTTTAATTTTACATCCATTATGACAGGTTTAATTTCCGCAACCAGTATAAAAGCTATGAGTTTGAGCCAGTGACAACGGGATAGTTTTGACTTGTATGGTGTTGTTGATTCTTTGAGTGGGTATAGGTTTTTCTCAGAGTTTTCCCAGCACTAAGAATTGGTACAAGTACTGAATACCTGAAAATGAATTATAGTCAATGTGATTTAGATCACTTGCGTAAGGTTGTTGTCATAGTAGCATTTCCTTGGATTTAAGCCAAATATTCTCAAACTCTTTAAACCTCAAATACTTTTCGGTAGGGTTTCGATATTTAATTTGATGCCTACTAATTAGATCGTATTTAGGTTTGAAAAAGAATGAGACTACCATCTTCAATGTGAGTCAATTGAAATGAAAATCAAAACTCTAATTTCCTCTATTACCGCCATCAGTTTTAGCCTTGTTGTGGCGCTGGGCACGGTTTTTATACCTGCTCAATCAGCTTCTGCTGCAAATATCGATGAGCTACTAAACAAACCTGTTTTAATTGAAAATCAAGAGACAGGGCGGTATCTATTTTCTGATGGAAAGCCAATCTCAGGAAAGCGAGGAGATGAGAGAGGCTGGTTAGCATCAAGCGGTTTTCAAGCTCCTGATGTTCTAGGAGCTGATGCTAATTACTACAACCGTGCTCTATGGAATATCAAAAGAGCTGGTAATAGTTTTATCATCGAAAATCAAGAGACAGGGCGGTATCTGTTTTCTGATGGAAAGCCAGTCTCAGGAAAGCCAGGAGATGAGGGAGGCTGGTTAGCATCAAGCGGTTTTCAAGCTCCTAAAGTTTTAGGGGCTGATGCCAATTACTACAATCGTGCCCTTTGGAATATCAAAGAAAGAGGTAATAGTTTTATCATCGAAAATCAAGAGACAGGGCGGGAACTATTTTCCGATGGAAAGCCAATCTCAGGAAATCGAGGAGATGAGGGAGGCTGGTTAGCATCAAGCGGTTTTCACGCTCCTGATGTTCTAGGGGCTGATGCTAATTACTATAATCGCG
>JBCBQE010000176.1:0-9635 GCA_039820385.1 Cyanobacteria bacterium J06635_10 | reverse complement strand
ATTGTTCATTGTTCATTGTTCATTGTTCATTGTTCATTGTTCATTGTTCATTGTTCATTGTTCATTGTTCATTGTTCATTGTTCCCTGATTCCCAAGCTGCTTGGAAAAAGTCTAATTCGCATAACATTGCATACCTGTAAGGGGAAGACACCGAAGCAATATTAGTCGCATAGGTATCAAGAAGATTTGCAAGTTGTTCCGTTAGAGGTTGAAAATCCGAACTGCTGTAAGTACGGATCCAGTCTGCATATTGATGATTTGGAATACCATCACGTGCTAATTCTTTTCCTAAAAAAGCATATAAAGCCATGCAGGGAGACATAGCCGCAGCAATTAAAGCAATATCTCCACCCCAAGCAGTCGCTAATAAAAAGTCTGTGTAGCGACGAGTTGCATTACCAGGTTGCTGTACTTGTAAATCCACATTCCACTTGCGAGCATAACTTTGATGTAGCTGCAATTCTTCCAGCACGCCACCAGCTAGATGATGAAACGTGGTGAATACAGAAAAATCTGGTGCTTTAGCAGCAGCGATACTGTAAGCGCGAGCAAAAGATTCCAAGAAAAAAGCATCTTGCCCTACATAATAAGCAAATTTTTGCCGCTCTAAAGTACCATCAGCAATTCCCCCTACAAAAGGATGCTCCAAACATGCTTGTGCTAAATCGTGATTACTTTTCCACAATTCATTAGAAATAGACATTAATCAGTGAACAGTGAACAGTGAACAGTGAACAGTTATGAATTTTAAAATCTTAGCTTCTAACTCCTAAATTTTACTCCCTCTATTAAAAAGGTAAAAACTGAAGCAAGACCGAGCTAAGACTTCCCACAAAGTCCATTAAAGTGGGTTTAGATGGACGTACTTTTGCTTCTTGGGGTGTTTGTATTTCTAAAATAAATGCTTGTGCTGTTTGTAATCCAGTAATATCCTTCTGGGATTTGAACAATTTTTTCGCAACTTGAGCATCTTCAAAAGCACCTTTACTATCTAACATATGATAGCGAGCAACACTGCGAGCTAAGTAAGCTCCTGCATAATCAGGTTTAGCAGCGATGGCTTGATTGAAATATTGTGCTGCTTGCTGTAAATTACCTTTTTCTGCTGAAGCCATACCCCAAGCATAAAATTGCTCTGGTTTAGCAATTTGCGATGTAATACCAGTAGCTCCCTGTAAATTAGCGTCATTTACATCTACGTCTGTCAACCGTGCATTTACAAGATAAGTATTTCTGAGATCCGCACCTAATAAATTTACACGACTGAGTTTCGCACCGCTCAAATTAGCGCCAAATAAACCAGCACCACTGAGATTGGCATCACGTAAATCGGCACCGCTCAAATTTGCACGACTAAGGTTTGCACCACTGAGATTGGCTCCACGTAAATCAGCTCCAGATAAATCGGACATTACTAAACCCGCACCGCTCAAATCGCAGTTTTGACATTGCTTGGTTGCTAATAACTGCCTAACGTCTTGGGAGTTTGCAGCTTGGGCTGTACCGGTGAAGCTGAAAGTCGAAATAAATAGGATTGTAGCTATAATTTGGTTTTTCATAACAGTGACTGGTGGAGTAGTATGTTTTCCTGACTACCCAGCTTAACTTAGGAAAACTAATACCATCACTATGAAATTCCTAAGTAAAAACTCTAGTCAAACTTGGGTTTGCGTCTAACCACAAGATTTCTAAAATAAGTAGTCAAGCAAAATTATTTATGTAACTACTCCTGGGTTATATAACCCTTACAAACTCCCTATTCCCTACTCCCTGCCTAAACGGAATGTTAAATTAATTTTGCACGGGTACTTATACTTTTGCTTAACTGATAACCGTTTTACTATCAAAACAGAAAACCCATAGTAAGGTATGCTTCGGAGCATATTCAGTTGTCGTATTGTTGCGCTACAAACCGCACAGTTTCATAGTGTATGTTTTCTCTGGTATTTTGACTGAGAGAGAATACACCTGTTTGCGTACATAATTGAAGGGTAAATGTTAAACCAATCGCCAGTAAAAGCTTTTCCCACATGATAATCACTCTGAGCAAACTATAAATTTTTCCGTATTTTCGCTTTAGTTATAACTCATCTTTTTCTATAATCTAAGTGATAACCGAATATACACAAAGCGATCGAGGTCTTAAAATGAAGTGACGCTGGTCACAATATAGTTAAATATGTAATCTAATAACTTATAATTTCTAATTTCTAATTTCTAACTTCATTACTAATGCATCCGCGAAAACAGCGCCGAGGTTTGCTTTTAACTCTTGCTGCTATACTCACCGGGGCCACTCTTTTATCTGGTGTGGGTATTTATTTAGCGTTGAAAAGCGTTGAAACACCCCTTTCATCGTCAGATCCATCAGATTCATCAATCTCACAACCAGATGTTTCACGAGCACCTGTGGAAACAATCGCCCCGCCAGCTGTAGAAAGTTCTATTTCCGAATCAAATACAACAGAAATAACACCGCCAGTTTACTCCAAAAATAAACCTGCTAAAAACCTTGGTGGGGTAAATTGGCAAGGAAAGGATTTGCGCCAAATGAATCTCAGTGAAGTCGATTTAGGCGGAGCTAATTTAAAAAATGCCGATTTAAGTAGTGTCGATTTAAGCGATGCCAACCTCAGTGGTGCTAACCTCAGTGGTGCTAACCTCAGTGGTGCGAATTTAAGAAATGCTGACTTGAGAGGCACAAATCTTAGTAATGCAAACCTCCAAAGAGCTAACCTTAACGGTGCTTTGTTAGATGGTGCAAATCTGACTGGCGCGGTTATGCCCTAAGAAAGTAATGGGAAATATTGTGAAAAAAGTAAAAATATATAAAAAGATAGTTTTATTTCCTTCCCTAATCTCCTATGCACCATTCCCTATGCCCTACTTTCCATCGCTTTGACAACTCTAAGAATAGTTTTAAAGTAACAATAAATTAACAAATAAGTGTTTCTCCTAAAAGTATAAAGTAAATATGGTGATAGGTGGATTAAAGTTTCAATAGCGGGCATAAGCTTAGAAATCTCAGTTGTTAACTATATCAAAGTAAGGAGAACAAAATGGATACAGAATTTAAGGAACCACAAAAGGTTAATACCGCTTTACAAAACGAGATGCCAGCATTAGACGGTACTAATCCTCAGACTTTGGCTAAACTACCACCTACTGAGGAACCGAATCAATTGGAAATGCTTGGTGCAAACATTTCTCAATTCTTGGCAGATATTCCTCAAGACTTGAGCAAGTTTTACAGCGCATACAAAACACCGATTATTGCACTCGCTGTGTTTTTGGCTTCGTTTGTTGCATTAAAGGTGGTTTTAGCAATGCTAGCTGCAATAAACAATTTTCCTTTGGTATCCCCAACTTTTGAGTTAATTGGCATTGGATATACTACTTGGTTTGTTTTGCGTTATTTACTCAAAGCATCAAATAGAAAAGAATTAGCCGCTGAAATTGAATCATTTAAGAAACAAATGACAGGTAACAATACTACAGAATCTGTGAACTAAGTTTGCGGTAAATCTTCTGTAGCACTTCCAAAAAATTTCTCACAGCTATGTAGCCCGGCTTCTTCAATAAACCGGGTTTCTTTATTCTTAGCAATACTTTAAACTACTATAGGAATCCTATTTGAAAATTGAAAAAAACTCAGTACCCTTGAATTTACTAAAACCCTTTTGCCTCTAGCATGAGTGCCTCTTGCCTACCCACACAAATAATTATGGCTTCGGCACGCTGCGCCTTCCAAAAATCAAAACGGATTCCTATATATCGATCGTTATATTGTAAATGATTCAATATGCGGTTGATGCCATTGGCGTTGATAGCGTTCAATAACCAAAGGTTTTACAATGAACTTGGCAGGAAAACCTTCTTTAACATCAATTCTAAGCCCTGAATAAGGTCTTCTTTTCTGGGAACCGGAACCATTACGACCAACAAAAAGATGCGATCGCGCTACTAATTTAGATTTTTTTTCGTTGCTTGTTGGGAAATATTCCCATAAGTCAGTTCCTTGGTGACGTTGCCGTCGCAAACTATGTCCGCTACCACCGCAAACAATCCAGTTGATGTTGGAGTCAGCATTACCTGTATCTAATGTTTCTATATGTTCCATACAGTGAGCGTGTCCGTTTAAGACTAAATCCACTATGGGACGATCTTGAGTTAAAGAATTTACTTGCTCAGCAACTGCATTTAGTACGTTGCGTATACGGCTGCGAACAGCAAGAGTCTGTGCTTGTTCCCATTTGGTTGCTTCAGTGACGTAGGGAGGATGATGAAAATAAATTACTCGTCCCCTAACTTCTGATTTATTCCAAGATTCAATTAAACGCTGCTTGAGCCATTCAAGTTGTTCGGTATCGGTGACTGTAATTGGAGAAGTATATAATTGCTTCTCAATATCAACAATCATTTCCTCGATTTGCGATAGATTGGATTGTAAGTCATCGATTTGCTCCGCGTCACTGGGGTTATTCGGATTCAGCTTTTCGGAAATATCCCTTATTTTTTCAATTTCAAGCTCTAACTCTGTGCGTCTTTTTTGTAATAATAAACCATAAGCTTTTCCTTCCTTTGTTTCCGGTAAAGGAAGCGGGTCATTAATAGTATTGGAATCTAAAGCAAAAAAATCAATTCCACCGTAACGAAAGCTATAGTAACGATTGGGAAGGCGTGTGAATTCTCCTGGTACGTAACGAAGGCATCTTTGAGTATCTGTTTTAGCGGTGTAGTATTGGTCTAAATGACTCGCCAATTCACCCCTTCGTTTAAATCGACACAGATAATCTAAAAATGCTCGTGCAAATGCATCACCTTTGTGGGAACCGTGTCTGCCAACTTCAATATCTAATTTTGATGGAATTAAGCGACGAAATGGTAAGGTTGTGGCGGATATTAAACCGAATATAATCGGTAGATCGTAATAATCGTGGTTTCCTAGTACTGGCAAAATGGGCATCTTGAACACCATCTCATCGTAAGCAATGCTTTTATAATCTTCGCCACCTAGAATAAATTCTCGATAGGGTTTGATGAAGTTTTGAGGATAGTATTCGCTTGAACCTACTTGATAAACAACATCCCCCGTATGTAACATAAACCGACATTCATCGTAATGGGGTAACATTAGTTCGGCTACCTTCCTCATCGGACTATGTCCACGATGCGAACCCGTACCGCTATCACCTACCACCAGAAATGAAAATTCTACATCGTCGGCTTTACTATCATCTATGACTAAGCTAGTTTGGTCAATATTTCGTTCAACGATCGCGGAGTCTCTCCATTTTACTCGCTGCTTCATCTTACGAATTTTTTCGGCGATTGTGGCCTCAAATACCAATTTCAATACGATTTACTCCTAAATTCTCAACTGACACTTTTGTGTAAGGTTTGTTGTACCAAATTATTAATATCCTTTTATGACAATTTCAACTTCACTCTAGAGTCAGGTTTATTTTTTTATTTAAGTTTTAATAAAACTATAAATATAAATTCCACTAATCAATTCAACTTCAATGCTAATCGTCATAGATGATAGAAAAATCTATCTATTCGCTGGATATTAGCCGTTTGAATATGCACCGCATCTGTAGTTTATGCTGGAAAACTTTATTATCTGTAAGTGCCATAATTCAATTTAACTAACTTGCAGGCTCATCAGTTACACCACCCAGACAACTCCTGTCTCTAAACTTGGCGTTGCTCAATCCAACTATGAATTCGCGAGAAACCCTTCTACTAACCTTGAAACAGTAGGAGAGCTTTCTATGAGGAGGTAGAGGGAAAATAAATGATATCCGTAATTTTCTAGCCCAAGGGAGTAATTAGATACAAAGACTCCCTAAAATGTATTACAAGGTAGAACCTTCCAAGGAAAACCAAAACGGTAATTCACACTTACCGCAAGCAATATATTACTTAGATAAATAGTTAGATAATCAGCTTGAGTGAAGTAATAATATATCAACCACAAAAAATTAATTATTCTTTATAATTTTGCTATTTATTTTATTCCCCATTTTACCAGTTATTAAGACAATAACTTTCCGATCGGATGTAATTTTTTGCCTCTCTAGATTTTTCTGTGAAATATTTAACAAAAATTAATTAAGTAATGTAAAAAAAACACTAAATTTACTTGACCAAAATTGTAAAAGTGAAGTTTTCGATCCCCTGACTGCAGTAGTCTATATAAGGAATATATCTCCTCCCAACGACAAATTGGTTTATGACATCAGTTGTTTCGAGTACTCCCACAACTATTCGCATCGGTTCTCGTAAAAGCCAGCTCGCTCTCGTTCAGACGTACTGGGTACAGGAACAACTTTCTAAGAGTTTTCCAAATATCAAGTTTGAAGTTCACACCATGTCTACCAAGGGAGACAAAATTCTGGATGTGGCATTAGCGAAGATTGGTGACAAAGCCCTATTCACCAAAGAACTGGAATTGGGAATGATGAATCGGGAGATTGACTTTGCAGTTCATTCTCTAAAGGATTTACCTACTCGTTTACCAGAAGGGCTAGGTTTAGCAGCAATTACCGAACGAGAAAATCCGGCTGATGCTTTAGTTGTGCACGAAAAGCACAAAAACAAACAAATCGAAACCTTGCCTGAAGGTGCGGTTATTGGTACATCTTCTCTACGACGTTTGGCGCAATTGCGGCATCACTTCCCCCACTTCGAGTTTAAAGATGTACGGGGTAATTTAAACACACGCCTTGCCAAACTTGACGCAGGAGAATACGACGCTTTAATCTTAGCTGCTGCAGGATTGGGACGCTTGGGAATGGCAGATCGTATTCATCAAGTTATACCTAAAGAAATTTCCCTCCACGCAGTTGGACAAGGTGCATTGGGTATTGAATGCCTTTCGGACAATCAGCAACTTATATCCTTGCTCAAGGTAATTGAACATCCCCAAACCCGCGATCGCTGTCTTGCTGAAAGAGCGTTTCTACGCGATTTAGAAGGCGGTTGTCAAGTACCTATAGGTGTAAACACCCAAATCAATGGTGAAGAATTGACAATGACGGGAATAGTCGCCAGCATCGATGGTACAAAGCGAATCCAAGACACCGTTTCTGGTTCCTTGTCAGAGCCTGAGAAGCTAGGTAGCGAACTAGCGCAGCGATTGCGCGAACAAGGAGCGCAGGAAATCTTAGACGAGATTTTCGCGACTCTTGAACGCGGTTGAATTTCAGTTATGAGTTGTGAGGCCCGGAATTGGGAGTTAGGGTGTGTTTTTGAACCTTAGTAGCCCTCATACAGGTTGTATATCCTGGGGCTACTAAAACAAAGCTTGGATAGTGAATGGGCTCCTAGCTGCCTGTTTTTTTATCTTCCTTATTGCGAATTTCGTATATCTAGGGGCACCATAGGGTGTTGACGATTCGGCTGCATAGTTTCCAAGAATTAGCAACCAACAACTATCAATTAACAACTAACAACCAACAACTGATAACTTATAACTGACAACTGATAACTGATAAATGAAATGCGGATTCTATTTGTAGCAGCAGAAGCAGCTCCCGTAGCAAAAGTTGGTGGAATGGGTGATGTTGTGGGTGCATTGCCGAAAATTTTGCGAAGCATGGGGCATGATGTGCGGATTTTCATGCCTTATTACGGTTTTCTGCCAGACAAGATGGAAATTCCTTCCGAGCCTATTTGGTGGGGATATGCCATGTTCAACGATTTTGCCGTTTACGAATCGGTGCTGCCCGGTACTGATGTTCCTTTGTATTTATTTGGACATCCAGCTTTCGATCCGCGTAAAGTTTATGGCGGTGATGATGAAGATTGGCGCTTCACTTTCTTTGCTAATGGTGCTGCCGAGTTCTGTTGGAATTACTGGAAACCCGAGATAGTTCACTGTCACGATTGGCATACGGGGATGCTTCCGGTGTGGCTGCATCAATCTCCAGATATTAGTACCGTATTTACGATTCACAATTTAGCTTATCAAGGTCCGTGGTACTGGTATTTAGAAAAAATTACCTGGTGTCCGTGGTATATGCAAGGACACAACACAATGGCGGCGGCGGTGCAGTTTGCCGATAGAGTGACTACGGTATCTCCAACTTATGCCGAGCAAATTAAAACGGCTGATTATGGCGAAACATTAGAAGGATTGCTGTCATTTATTAGTGGTAAGTTATCGGGTATTGTCAATGGTATAGATACTGAAGTTTACAACCCTAAAACAGACAAGTATATAGGTGAAAATTTCACTGGTGAGAGTTTAGATAAACGCAAGGTGAATAAAATCGCTTTGCAAGAAGAATTGGGATTAGAAGTTAATAGTAATGCTTTTCTAATTGGAATGGTATCCCGTTTGGTAGAACAGAAAGGCATTGATTTAATGATGCAAGTTCTCGATAAATTTTTATCCTATACAGATGCTCAATTTATAGTATTAGGAACGGGAGACAGAAATTACGAAACCCAACTGTGGCAAATGGCATCTCGTTTTCCCGGACGTATGGCAAGCTATATACTGTATAACGATCCTTTGGCTCGTCGTATTTATGCTGGTAGCGATGCATTCTTAATGCCGAGTCGTTTTGAACCCTGCGGTATCAGTCAGATGTTAGCAATGCGTTACGGTTGTGTGCCGATTGTACGTCGTACGGGTGGATTGGTAGATACGGTATCGCATCACGATCCGATGAATCATGCAGGTACCGGCTATTCCTTCGATCGTTACGAAGCACTAGATTTGTACACTTGTATGGTGCGTGCTTGGGAAGGCTTTCGCTTCAAACCCCAATGGCAGGAATTGCAGCAACGGGGTATGAGTCAGAATTTCAGTTGGAATCTTTCCGCTAAACAATATGTAAGTCTGTATCGTTCGCTTTTGGGTTTACCGGAAGAGGAAGAGAAGAAGGAAGAATCGGTAGCTGTTAAATCTTAATACAGCAATTAATCTCCCCCGCTCTAGTTATGGCGGGGTTATGGAAACCAAGCCCGCCGTGGCAGCGAGCAATGAAAAATCAGGCTTTTTAACCCACCGTTACGGTGGGTTTTGTAATTAAACTACTGCCTCAGAGGGGGTTCTCTAATTCCGTGCAAATCTAAGCATTAACGAATTAACGTTTAGACTATTCCATTCATGAGAAAATTGCTGTTGGTTCCTAAAAAGAGGTATAACGTTTTGGCATTAAAACGGACTCAAGCTAGTTTCAACGTACCCACAACCCCTGTGGGTGCCTTCGGGAATTAAATGCCTACAACACCCGAACGCCTTCTTTAATACTTTTGCCTCCCCTATTTTTAGGTACAGCGACCATTTACCTCATTTTATTGATTCGTCAACGATACACTGGCGAGACAAAGTTCAAAAACAGGGACGATTGCTTTTTAAACTAATACTATTGTATCATAAAAAACAAATATGCCTAGATTTAATTAGATTTAGCTGTAACAGTTAAACCGCTGCTGCCTTTTATGGTTTGAAACATGCCCTAATCTAAAATCCCTACATCCAGAATCTAAAGAGTTATAAGGTATTTATCTCCGTAACTGATAAGGATTAGTTAAAAATTAATTATTTTCAGGAGAATAATCGCAACTTTTCAGTATATTTGCTGAACTTAGTATGAATAAAAAAAATATAATATTA
>JBCBQE010000175.1:0-9644 GCA_039820385.1 Cyanobacteria bacterium J06635_10 | reverse complement strand
ATTTTGAACAAGATATAAAAAGGAATTGCTAAGAGTTCCATTAGCGGTAAATCATTACGTCCAAACTTATTCCAAGCGGCGAGAATCGCCATAATCAGAAAACATCCTGCCCCCCCAGCAATAGTTAGTGGTATCCAAATTCCTAACATTGCAGCGAGAAACGAACTTATCATCAAAAACAACCAGAAAACAACCAGTAAAGATAAGGGCGGTATGCACAAATCTAAGGCGCTAAAAAACAAGTCGAAACGCTTTTGCTTTACCGATTCCTTTAACAATTTTGGAACATAGGTAAGTAAAGTTTGTATATGCCCGTGTTCCCAACGAGTTCTTTGACTTTTTGCCGCTTGGTTTTGAGACGGTAAAATTCCAGTGACATTTGCTGTCGGACAAAATAATGGTGGATAGCCAGCTATACTCAAATCGAAACCCAGCTTCATATCTTCGACAATGCTACCATTCGCCAAATCCACAGAACCAATTGCACCCATGGGAAAAGCCATACCCGTACCCGTCAACAAACAAGGCATCCTCAGTTGAGTTAATCCATAAGGACGAACCAAATTCTTGACTTTAAAGGCAAATGCTGATACTGATTCTTTGGGGCTAGATGACTTGGGTTTTTCCATCAAATAGGTGGCTTGAACTGGCCTATTCGTTGCGATCGCCAGTTGAGATAACTCTTCAATAGCACCTTTACCAACCTCGCAGTCAGCATCAATAAACACAACGACATCGGTTGGTTGAGATTCAAGATAGCGCAAACCGTAATCCAATGCGTATCCTTTTCCTCTCAAATTAGCATTCTGACGCTCGATTACTGTAGCACCCAGACCACGAGCAATATCTGCCGTTGCATCGGTGCAATTATCAGCTACCACAACTAAATCATCTCGATCTTTTAACTCTTTTTTGATGCTTAAAAGAGTTGAACGAATAACAGTTTCTTCGTTATGAGCCGGTACCAATACCGTAACTTTTTTATCTTTAAATCTTAGTTGCTTATACTTACTCACCTGGGGAACAGCAGACAAACAAGCCGCCGTGCATTCTACAAACAATACTAAGCCCAGCAATAACAAACCAAAAGTACAAACACACAGAAAAATATCACCAAACACCACCAAATACTGGTTCACCGACATCTAACACACCTCTAATTACTTAAGAATTGACTCTCCGGAATTAGTTCCAGTTAATCCGACTTGGAAGATTTAATGATTCTTGCAGGTATACCAACTGCGGTACTTCCACATGGCACATCATGCAAAACCACAGCATTCGCACCAATGTTAGCTCCGTCTCCAATTTTCACGTTGCCGAAAATTTTTGCGCCAGCCCCAACATTGACACGTTTACCTAAGCAAGGTGCTTCCATTGGGCGCTCCAAATATCTGTTTCCTAAAGTCACCCCCTGACGAATAATCGACTCATCCCCAATGGAACAGTAACCGTGAATTACGATTCCTCCTTGATGTTCGATAACCACGCGTTGCCCTAAATTAACCGTGTAAGGCAGTTCAATCCCATAGTTATTGCGGACTTTGCGAAACATCATCCGATAGAAAATGCTTGCAGGTGCCCGTAAAAGTTTAGGCTTAATCTTCATTCTCCAGACTCCAAAACGGTGAACTGCTACCGCTCGAAATCCTGGCTTAGTCCAATCTTTTCCGTGAGCAATCCAGTCTTCTTGTATTTGCTCCCACAGACTTAGCGAGGGAGTTTTTTCATTGATATTTGTATCCAGGTCTAATTGTAGGCTCATTTTTCAATACACATTTACCAAGAACGGAATTCTTTAGGAAGAAACGACATTTTCTGCTTTATTTGCACCTGACTCGGAACGGGATTCGTCGTAGTAAAAGTAGTTTTTCGGTTCGTACTTGATATTGACACCGTTAGCTACGATACCCAAAACATTAGCCTCCGAACGGGCTAATAAAGACTTAGCTGCAGTCGCACTGTTTGAATTTACCAAACCAGGGCGAACTACTACTAAAACTCCATCCGCCATTTGGGATAGCACTGCTGAATCAGCTGTTCCCATTAAAGGAGGAGCATCAAATACAACGTAGTCGTAGTTAGCCGACAGCATATCTATAAATGATGTCATCTTCTCTGAATCTATCAGAGCAAGAGGATTGGGAGGCATTACCCCAGCACTTAGTACTGACAAATTATCTGTTATTTTTTCGACTGCATCGTCAAAGTTCTTTTCGCCAACCATGACATTACTCAAACCCACAGAGTTGATTAAACCCCATAAATGATGTTGAGACGGTTTACGCATATCAGCATCCACTAATAGCACTCTGCGTCCGACTTGAGCCATTACCGCAGCCAAATTAGCCGCAACTTCGGTTTTCCCTTCACCGGATATGGAACTCGTTACTACTATCGAACGAACTTTTTTATCTAAGCTAATAAACTTTAAGTTTGCTTGAAGCATTTGATACGCTTCATGAATTACGGTACGTGGAGAAGTTGCAACAATAACTCTTTGGGAAACTCCTTCTTTGATAGTATGTTCGGGAACTGATATACTATTGCTATCAAATTTAGGAATTAATCCCAACAAAGTATAGCCTAATAGAGACTCTGCTTCTTTGGCTGTCTTAACTCTTCTATCGATCAGATCGACAAAAAAGGCTGCTGCAACACCAAGGAATAACCCAGCAAAACTGGCTCCAACCGTGATTCCCAATTTCTTTTTCGTAGCTCCCGGGCTGGGATAAACTTCAGCAGGCTCTAGTACCCGAGCATTACCTACAGTTTGGCTTTCTGCTACTTTAATTTCTTGTAAACGACTTAGAAGATTTTCGTAGCTTTTTTGGGCAACCGTTAACCTTCTTTCTAATTGCCCTTGCCTCTTTTCTAAATTAGGAAGATTATCAGTTCTATTTTTGTAAGCAGCTCTTAATTGTGATAAAGCTTGGATTTTCTTTTCTAAACCTAAGCGTTGTGACTGCAACTCAACAAAATCTGAAGCTAACTCTTGTTTAATTACCCCCATCTGTAGTTTACCCAGAGGGATTGATTTGTTATACCCCAATGATTCAGTAATTCGTTGATTTAATAATGCTGTTAAACCTGCTTCTTTCTCTCTAAGATTAACGACGGAAGGATGTTGATTAGTGTAGAGAGTTTTCTCAGAAACTAGCTTAGTTTGCACCTGTTGTAATTCAGCTAACAGCCTTTGTACTCCCGGTATTTGACTTAAAGAAGTGATATCCACAGCCAACTCTTGGGGTAAGTTAATTTGATTGCGGATTTGTGTTTCCTGAGCGCTGATATCTGCAAATTGAGATTGAGCTCTCGACAATTCTTCATCTATACGAGTTAAAGTGTCAACTGCTGCACTAGTCTCTCTTTTTAATTCTATGATGTTACTTTGCAATTTAAACTGACGCAAAGCTTCTGCTGCTTTTTCTAATTCTGCTTTTGTTCTTGGCAACTGCCGTTCGACAAATTCACCTGCTGCTGTGGCTTTTGAACGGTTGTTTTTAATGTTCTTTTTCATATACGATTCCATTACCTGATTGACTATTTTTTTAGCCATTTCAGGATTTTCAGATACGAAAGAAACATTAATTACATCAGTTCCCACAACTGGCTTAGCCTTAATTAACAAAAAATCTGGATTTAGCGGTTTACCATCAGCCCCTTTTAAATTCAGAGCTTCCACAACATCTTTCTTTACTAGTTTGGATTTCACAAGTAAAGCTTGGGTGTCTAAAGGGTTGGATTCACGCTTGATAGATTCAAGATGTCCTATCTTTTCTCCTACTTTCGTTAATTCAGAAGTTCTATCATCTTGAAACAAAAGTCTTCCACTTGATTCGTAGGTTGACTCTTCTGTCACTAAAACAAATCCAGCTAACCCCATACAAGCAGCTAAAACTCCTGCTCCTACGAACCAACGACGTTTTAAAACGAGCAAATATTTTTGTAAATCTATCTCTTCTGGATAGTTTTGATTTTCCATAGTAATAAGCTGTTGTCCATTTAATTTGTATATTATTCTATTCGAGAAATTAGCCTCAAACTTTCTTCAATGCCAGGTTTTTGACTTTTGACTTGCTGTTGTGCATTATGTTTATGCACGACAGCTTAGTGCCGTATGTTTAACTCCAGAAATACAACAGATATCGAAATACCAAATTCTGACTACTTCCTATTTCTCTCTCTTTTTAGAGAAGTAAAAACTACTTCTACATTTTTTTTACACTTCTGAACGCAGACAGAATATTACTACTTTGATTGGTTTTCACTTTCGACCAAGGATTTTTATAAAGTTGAAAGCGTTGCTTGAAAACTAAGTAAATGAATGGAAACACATCCATCAGATACCTTTTCCAAAGCCGTCTCGGTTCGCTTAAAAGTCTATACAGCCATTCCAAACCAACCTCACTCATCCATTTAGGGGAACGTTTGATATTTCCTGCCTCAAAGTTAATAGTTGCACCAATCGCCAAGAATATCTTGACTTTGTGTAAATGTTTTCTATGTTTTGCAATCCACATTTCCTGTTTGGGAGCACCTACTCCAATTGCTAAAACCGTTGCATCTGAGGAATTAATTAATTTCAAAATTTTTTGACATTCTTCTTCATCTTTCTCAAATCCAAAAGGAGGTGAATAAGTATCAACAATCATATTTCTACCTACCTTGGAATTAATATTTCTTTGAGCAATTTCAGCAATTCCTGCTTCAGCCCCAAGCAAAAAAATCTTTATACTTTCATCTTGCTTGTAATAATCATAAAAAGCTGGAAACAGATCGGAACCTGAAATTTTCTCTTGTATTGGCGTTCCCAAGAAACGAGATACATACATCAATATTTTGCTGTCGCAAACTCTGTATTCTGCTTCTTGGTACACTCCATAAAAATCTTGGTCTCTCTGCAATTTCATCAAGTGGTCTACGTTGGGAGTCACTACGAGACCACCTTGTTGCAGCTTGTCTAGCAAGTCGCTCATGGCGACGTTATTAATGTTTACGTTCAGCAACTGCACCTGTGTCATCACCTGTATCCAAACAGCAGTAATACGTTTAAAATAAAGTCTCTATCAATGACTAGCCAGGGGAGGCCAATAATTAGGGAATTAACATCACACTCCGAAGGGCAAGCGCACTTAGAGCGTGGCTAGGTTCGGATTCTGAGTATTTTCAATGCTGTGCAGGGTATCACACTCATTAACCAACAGCTTGAATATATATACTCACTTTAAACAACGGAGGTTAAAGTAATCAGTTCGCGTCAAGGGTTCCCTAGATAACTTTTTTATCCTAAAAAAATTATCTAGGGTGCCCGTCAAGCAATATTCAACAAGCGCGAGCATTGACTTATTTGAATCCTTATAGTATAAATAATTACGAATAATAGACTCAGGTATCCTAAAATACATCTGTTCGGATAAAAATCAATTATGCTGGTAGATACGCTGTCCCAATACTGCATAGCTTTTAACCATTATCTGTTTACCGACTGCACTACCGTACTCCGAGGTATGGTACTATAGCTTTCTTGAAATTTTCATAAGAAATTTTCGGTAGTTTGGTTTCCTCACGCTTTTTAAAGCTGAGAGTAAAAACGCCGCCTGTGGTTTTAACCACCGTGGCATTTTTCCGTTAGGTGATTAGCCCGCAATGGCCGTAAAGTTAGCTTTCTCCCGGAGGGAGACGCTACGCGTTACCTTAGCCGATTCGTGCCGCGCTGAACACGAAGTTACCCGTTAGGGTAACTAAAATGTTTAAGGTCGGTATGTCTGGAAAACACTGGCAAAACTTCCGCTACACCTGTTTAATTCTCCAGTTATAGAGCTTGGAACGCCGCGATCGCATTCCAAGGTATGTTGCTTGCGTGGCGCGGATGCGCCATACTTTAACACTTACCCTAAACGTAGGAACGGCAAGGAGCACCGTCTGGTCAGCTTTGAACTTCGGGACTACGCCTGAAGCAAGCGTGTCTTTAGACCTGAGTTGCTGACAGGAAGTATGATGGATTATTCCAATCTCTTCATTTTTTCTGCGAACAAATTTTAATATAGCTTCAATTGGATTAATTTAAACCAATTACTATAAAGTTAATGTATAGAAACAACCATACTACAGTAAAGAAATTGTAAAGTTACCGTAAAACCTCGGAAAAAATAGTGGCATTTAGAATCGGTAAAGCTTGTTTTTATGATGTTTCATCGTATTTTCCCCTATACTTAAGTGAAATCCACATCGGTATGCCGATAGCTTAATATATAATTTTGCATAAAATATAAAGATAAGATAAAAGCATTATATAATCTATATAATATTTGATTGATATCTATCTAGTAATAATACTTAAAGATACTAGTTGTAAATATAAAAAAATATACCTCGCAATCAATTTTACTTTTTATACGTATTAATCAGAAAATAAAACTCTTTCTTGCTTTCCCTGAGACAGAGCCTTAAATGTATGGGCAGATAAGTAAATCCCACGCCAACTTGCGGCGTGGGAGTGCGAACAAATCTCCAGGTACCCGTCAAACTTTAGCGATTACTTTGTAACCACTTGACAATACCATCAGCAAGAGTTCGCGCTAATTTTTTCTGTTGCTTAGGATTGGTTACCCATTCAAACTCTTCTGGATTACTCATAAAACCCAATTCCAATAATAATGATGGTGCTGCTTCGGGACGAGTTAATGCTAAGTTGTTCCAAAATACACCGTAAGAAGGTCGATTTAACTTCTTAACTAGATAATTATGTAGAAATATGGACAAACTATGGGCTTGAGGATGATACCAAAACATTCCTATACCCTTAGTATTTTCCGCATCGCCGTAATCGGGAAGAGCATTATAATGAACTGACAGCGCCAAGGTGGGTTCTTCATTGGCAATTATCGTTTGTCGTTCGCCTAATGAGACAAAACTATCATCTTCCCGCGTCATTACTACCGTCGCGCCTTTTTTGACCAAAATTTCCCGCAGTAGCTTAGATATAGTTAAGTTTACATCTTTTTCTGGTAAACCCGTTGGTCCAACGGCTCCTGATTCTTTACCACCATGGCCGGGATCTAATAAAATCTTGATACCTGATAAAGGTTTACGCCTGCTGCGACGCAATTGGGGAGGATGACGTAACTTTAACTTTAGAGTTGTTCCCTCATATCCCAACTTGTATCCCCACTGTTGATTTTTCTTCAGGTTAAAAATATATTGCACTGCTGGCGAACTTACTCCTGGGGAAGGAGGTATTTGCTGCCAATCCAAACGTGAAATAAACGGATTATCATTAAATGGAATGGTGTCCGTTTGGGCGGTGGTATTGTGCAGTGTCAGGGTGAATTTATCCGTATCTTGCTTGACGCTTACAGGTACCGGAGTTTGCAACGGAAAACTTACCTTAGTCTCCGTTTCCGATTGGCGAGAAGCTACGCTGCGGATAATCGTAGTTGGGACGATCGCATTTGGTAAAGAAACAGTTTCCGAACTTTTAATCCAAGCACCATACTCCAAGCGCAGCCACTCTCCCGTTTTTCCAGTTACAGCCGAACGGGTACCCTTTGGTAATGGGGTTAGTCTAGAATAATTAGTAGAAGGGCCAGTGCGAGCCACACCAAAGGAGGCGCTGACTTCCACAACTGGCAAATTGCTTGGTTGTAGAATTGTAATTTTTCCAGGGGCTTCTTGAGTTATTGTTTCGCCGTTGAGCGTCAGTTGATATTTTGGGTTTGCTAATTCAACCGCAGTTTCCACTGTGGTACAGCCTGAGTATTCGCTATGGTTGGCTTTTTGGGCTTGATTAGTTCCCGTTAAAGCCGAAGCGTTACTTGGCAACTCTGCCTGTGGCGGTTGAAGTTCAAGAGGAACTTGTTGATTTTCACCCAAATTCACCGATACTGTAGCGCTTGGTGGTGCGATCGCGTTAAAACATATAAGTTCTCCCCGAAGTCTAGCAATGTCAACTTTTGGAGTTAGAGAATCTTTGGCGAAGGCTAACCCTTGGGGTACAAGAGGTTGGTTATTAAGCCTGGTGACTTGAATCTTAACTTCTTGGTTTTGGTGCCGTATTGTAAATGAATTTTCCCCTATTTGCAAAGGCAAACTAGGTGCAAAATGACCGGATTTAGAACGAGTAATTGGCTTGCCATTTATGAAAACCTGTCCGGTTTCTGGAGCCGTACCAATGAAAAAGATTTTATCCGAAGTTGTTTTGTGGTTTGTCGGGGGATAAACCACTTTCAGAGCTTGTTCTTGTGCCGAAGCTAAGTCGGGAGTCGCGATCGAAGCTAATAGTACTAATCCTAACAGTGGTTTCACGTCGAAATTACACAAGATTCTCAACATCTACTGTGGCACAATGACGGGATGTAATTTTTAGAAGTTGCTTGAAACTTAAAAATCGTATGACGAAGTTCGTATTTGTTACTGGTGGAGTAGTTTCCAGTATCGGTAAAGGAATTGTAGCAGCAAGTCTGGGACGATTGCTAAAATCGCGTGATTATTCGGTATCGATCCTCAAACTCGACCCTTATATTAATGTTGACCCAGGAACCATGAGTCCCTTTCAACATGGTGAAGTTTTTGTTACCCAAGACGGAGCTGAAACCGATTTGGATTTGGGACATTACGAACGCTTCACCGATACTTCTATGTCCCGTCTCAACAGCGTTACTACTGGTTCTATTTACCAAGCCGTCATTAACCGAGAACGGCGCGGCGACTACAACGGTGGTACGGTACAAGTAATCCCTCACATCACCAACGAAATCAAAGAACGCATTACTCGCGTCGCCCAAAACACGAATCCAGATGTAGTAATTACTGAAATTGGCGGAACGGTAGGCGATATTGAATCCCTACCGTTTTTAGAAGCAATTCGTCAGTTTCGCAAAGAAGTAGGGCGGCAAAACGTGCTGAATATACACGTAACTTTGATACCGTGGATTGCATCTGCTGGCGAGATGAAAACCAAACCAACCCAGCATTCGTGTAAAGAACTTCGGTCTATCGGCATTCAGCCAGATATATTAGTTTGCCGATGCGACCGTCAACTACCCGAAGGAATAAAAGAAAAATTATCGGCATTTTGCGATGTACCAGTTGAATGTGTAATTCCTTGCATCGATGCTAGAAGTATTTACGAAGTACCGCTAATTCTAGAACAAGAAGGATTGGCCACTCAAACGCTCTCCTTGCTTCAGATGAAACAACAGCCACCAAATCTACAACAGTGGCAAACCTTAGTCAAACGGATGTACAATCCCAACCATCGCATAGAAGTAGCCATAGTTGGTAAATACGTCCAGTTGAGCGATGCTTATATTTCTGTGGTTGAAGCATTACGCCACGCGGCGATCGCCATGAGAGGAGAACTTTATATACGCTGGATAAATTCGGAAGAATTGGAAACCGAACCAGCAGAAATACACCTTAAGGGAGTAGATGCGATAGTCGTACCGGGAGGCTTTGGTTCTCGCGGTGTGGATGGTAAAATAGCTGCTATCAGATACGCTCGCGAACGGCAGATACCATTCTTAGGTCTATGTTTAGGAATGCAATGCTGCGTAATTGAGTGGGCAAGAAACGTAGCAAAACTTAAAAATGCTCACAGCGCCGAGTTTGAGGAAGATAGCCTTAATCCAGTCATTAACCTG
>JBCBQE010000174.1:9397-9684 GCA_039820385.1 Cyanobacteria bacterium J06635_10 | reverse complement strand
CTTTACCCCAAGCACAAGTTATTCTGGCTCGATATCCAGATTTACAAGCCGATATTCAAGCAGGCAGAGTTACTTGGAACAATATTAGATCAGATAGAGCGCATTACAAGTAAGTAAGGTAAACCCCACCCGCCCCTCTCCGGGGCACCCTCTCTGCCGTGCTGTGAGGGTTGAGGTAAGAATTTAAATTCATAACTGCTCACTGCTCACTGTTAACTGCTCACTGCTCACTGTTAACTGCTCACTGCTCACTGCTCACTGCTCACTGTTAACTGTTTTATGTATAT
>JBCBQE010000174.1:0-9387 GCA_039820385.1 Cyanobacteria bacterium J06635_10 | reverse complement strand
GCCTACCAAACTGCTAAAGTAATCTTGGAAAGAACCAACATGAGTTCGCGCACTACCGATGATTACGAAAGAATGCGTAAGTCGGGTATTGTAGCGGTTATTGAACCTGCTTTCTGGATGGGACAACCGCGTACTAATGTTGGTTCTTTCCAAGATTACTTTAGCAGTTTGGTAGGCTGGGAAAGATTTCGAGCATCGCAATTTGGCATTAAACATTACTGCACAATTGGCTTGAATTCTAAGGAAGCGAATAATGAACCAATGGCTTCACAAGTAATGGAATTATTGCCTTTGTACGCTTGTAAAGAAGGTGTAGTTGCCATCGGTGAGATTGGTTACGACGACATGACACCGGCGGAAGATCGGTATTTTCGTTTACAGCTAGAACTGGCAAAAGAATTAGATATGCTGGTGATGATTCATACCCCACATCGCGATAAAAAAGCGGGTACGAGTCGCAGCATGGATGTATGTATAGAGCATGGTTTGGAACCATCAAAAGTGATAGTAGATCACAACAACGAAGAAACCGTAAAAGAGGTATTAGATAGGGGCTTTTGGGCAGCGTTTACCATTTACCCTAATACCAAAATGGGTAACGCCCGCATGGTGGAAGTTGTGCGTCAATACGGCTGCGAAAGAATCATCGTAGACAGTAGCGCTGACTGGGGAGTAAGCGATCCCTTAGCGGTACCGAAAACCGCTCAATTGATGTTAGAGAGAGGAATTCCGGAGGCACATGTGCGAGCTACCTGTTACGATAACGCCCTGGCAGCATACAGCCAAAGCGGTCAAATACAGGAATCAGATTGGTTAAATTTGTCACCAATTGACCAACGGCAATTATTTAGCGGTAATTCTGTACTGCGAGGACAAAAAGCAGTAATTGAAGAGCCTAAATCTGAATACACATTGATTGAATAATAATTGGGTTGAGGAGTTAGTAGTTAGTAGTTAGTGGTTAGTAGTTGGGAGTTAGTGGCTCTCGGAACTCGCGGAGTTAGTAATTATCTCCCCATCTCTCCCCACCTCCCCATCCCCCCACCTCCCCATCTCCCCACCTCCCCATCTCCCCCTCTCCCCCTCTCCCCATTTACCTAAATTATGAACGTAGCAACTTTAAACACCAACCGCCTCTGGGCGTATCTACAGTTAATGCGACCTGCTAATATTGTCACTGCTTGGGCAGATGTGCTCGCAGGAATTGCGGCTTCTGGTTTTGCTGTTTTGGTTAATCCGGCACCTGCTGCATGGTTACTTGTAGCTACTACTGGTTTATACGGTGGTGGTATTGTATTTAATGATGTTTTTGATGCGGAATTAGATGCTGAAGAAAGACCAGAACGACCAATTCCTAGCGGTAGGGCTACTCGAAGGGGTGCAACTGTTTTAGGAAGTGTACTTTTGAGTATTGGTGTACTAGGGGCGGCTCAAGTTTCGCTGTTGAGTATGGCGATCGCGATTGGGGTTGCTGCTGCGGCTTTGCTTTATGACGCTTACGGAAAACATCACCCATTTTTTGGTCCTTTGAATATGGGGATTTGTCGCGGTGGCAATTTGCTGCTGGGTGTAAGTATTTTGTCGCCAATGAGTCAGGTAAGTTGGTATTTGGCTTTAATTCCGATTACTTACATTGCTGCGATTACAGCTATTAGCCGAGGAGAAGTGCATGGTGGTAAACACAATACGGGTATTATCGCTTTAGTATTAATTAGTGCGGTAATTACCGGACTTTTAGGACTCGGTTGGTTAAATGAGTCTTACCTGCTGGTAGTATTACCATTCGTGATGTTACTAAGCGTGCGCGTATTACTGCCTTTCATAAGAGCCGCACGACAACCAAATGCCGAGAATATAAGTATGGCTGTGCGTTCTGGTATTTTATCTCTTATAGTCCTAGATGCTACACTTAGTTGTAGTTATGCAGGTTTTACTTATGGCTTGTTAGTATTAAGTTTATTACCCATCTCGACAGCGTTAGCACGATTGTTTGCAATTACTTAGGATGCATTTTTTTACGAGTAAGGAGATGGGGAAATGGGGAGATGGAGAGATGGGAAGGGGACAAGGGGATGGAGAGAAAATAACTACTAACTCCTAACTCCTAACTCCTAACCACTAACTACTAACTCCCAACTTAATTAACTTATATAAAATCTATGTAAATGCAGATTCTAATTTATTCGTATAATTATCACCCAGAGCCGATTGGGATTGCGCCTTTGATGACTGAGCTTGCTGAAGGTTTGGTGAAGCGAGGGCATCAGGTACGGGTGATTACGGGTATGCCTAATTATCCCCAGCGCGAAATTTATGAGGAATATCAGGGTAAGTGGTATGTTACGGAAGAAAAAAATGGCGTAACTATTCAACGCTGTTATTTAAGAATTAAATCTAAACCTAATTTAATTGATAGATTATTATTAGAATTAAGCTTTGTATTTACAAGTTTTCCCCAAGCTCTGAATGGTTGGCGACCAGATGTTATTCTCTTAACTGTTCCACCTTTATTAGTTTCACTACCTGCAACTTTATTAGGTTGGTTTTATAATTGTCCGGTGGTGTTGAATGTACAAGATATTTTACCAGAAGCTGCGATCCGAACTGGTTTGTTGCAAAACAGATTCATGATACGCGCTTTGGAAGCTTTAGAGAAATTTGCTTATAAAAAAGCTCACACCATTAGCGTGATTGCTGATGGCTTTGTGAAGAATTTAATTAATAAAAATGTCCCAATTAACAAAATTGCTTGCATTCCCAATTGGGTGGATGTAAATTTTATTAGTCCGTTGCCACAAAAAGGTAAAAATTGGAAGAATATACATCAAATAAATGATAAATTTGTAGTGCTTTATTCGGGAAATATTGCTCTGACTCAAGGTTTAGAAACGGTAATTGAAACGGCAGCAATGTTACGCCATATTCCTGAAGTACATTTTGTCATTGCTGGCGAATCAAAAGCTTTGAAGAGGTTACAAAAATATTGTTTAGCTTGTGGTGCGGATAATGTTTTACTGCTACCTCTACAACCGCGAGAAAAATTACCGGAAATGCTAGCGGCTGCTGATATCGGTTTGGTGGTACAAAAACGCAATGTAATTTCTTTTAATATGCCTTCTAAAATACCACTATTGTTAGCTTCCGGCAGTCCGATTATTGCTTCTGTTCCTGGTTCCGGTACCGCTGCGCGTGCAGTTAGACAAAGCGGTGCTGGTGTAGTCGTAGCACCAGAATCACCCCAAGATTTAGCTGCTGCAATTATGAGTTTATATAGCAATCCTGTAAAAGCTGCAAAATTCAGTGAAAAAGCGAGAAAGTTTGCTACGGAACATTATTCTTTTGAACAAGCATTGATGGCTTACGAAGCTGTCTTTTATCAAGCTATTTATCGCAAGATACCTCGTATTTTACCCGCAATAAAGAAAGAGTTAGGAGTTAGGAGTTAAGAGTTAGTGGTTAGGAGTTAGGAGTTAGGAGTTAGTAGTTAGGAGTTAAGGGGTAGTTTCTATAGTGAAACTTGTCGCGCAAAAAGATAGACAATAATGTGTAGAGACGTAGCACTGCTACGTCTACGCTGCTACGTCTAGCGCAATGTGAAATTATCATTTCATATTTTGATTAAGCAACGCCTAATTAATTATCAATACTCAATTTTTCATGCTCAATTATTAATTAATCATGATACTAGATATAAAGAGAAAGACTAAATTCAATCTGCAACCGATTCGCCAACGTGTTGAGGTAACTTTTAATTATTCGGTTCACTTCACTCACGGTATTTTTAGTGTAGATAATCCGCTGTTGGCGCAGGTTATTGCCAATGACGGGGAAGCTAAACCTAAAAAGGTTATAGCGGTTGTGGATGCTGGATTGTTGGAATATCGACGTGGGTTACTCCAACAATTCCATGAATATAGCGATCGCTATTCTGATATCCTAACTTTGTCATGGTCGCCGTTGGTAGTTCCCGGTGGTGAAGCCGCGAAAAATAACCATCGCTTGCTCGAAGAAATTCATCAGTTAATAGATAAAGCTAGTATCTGTCGTCACTCTTATTTAATTGCGATCGGTGGTGGTGCAGTTCTGGATTTAGTAGGATATGCCGCCGCTACAGCCCACAGAGGAATTAGACTTATCCGTATTCCCACTACTGTTTTGGCTCAAAATGATTCTGCTGTCGGAGTTAAAAACGGTATCAACGCTTTTGGTAAAAAGAACTTTTTAGGAAGCTTTGCACCACCTTATGCTGTATTAAATGATTTTGATTTTCTCAGCAGCCTTAATGAACGAGATTGGCGTGCGGGTATTGCTGAAGCTGTTAAAGTTGCATTGATTCGAGATGCAGACTTTTTTGAGTTTATCTCTAAGGGTGCTGCACTCTTAGCCTGTCGAGATATAGAAACGATGCAGCAGGTAATTTACCGATGTGCTCAGTTGCATTTAGAACATATTTCCAGAAGTGGCGATGCTTTTGAAATGGGTTCTTCTCGTCCTCTCGATTTCGGACATTGGGCAGCTCACAAACTCGAACAACTGACAAACTATGGCTTACGTCACGGGGAAGCGGTGGCAATTGGGATCGCTTTAGATAGCACTTATTCCTATTTACAAGGAATGCTAAACCATTCAGACTGGCAAAAAATACTGAATACTTTGAAAACATTAGGATTTAAGCTATACGTTCCCGAACTTACCGAACAGTCTCAAATCGAACATGATAGATGTCTATTTAGAGGATTAAATGAATTTCGAGAGCATTTAGGTGGAGAATTGACAATTACCCTTTTGCAAAGAATTGGAGAAGAAATTGAAGTTCATACCGTAAATATTTCTTTATATCAACAAGCAATTTCACTCCTATCTGATGCAAAAATATAGCTAAGCAGCGGAGACTCCATTCGCAATTTCCCTTTAGCTATTGACAAGCAGCTACGAATATGAAAATACTTGAAAATAAAAACATACATCTAACTTACTGCACTAACATTCATCCCGGTGAAGAGTGGAGCCAGGTTTTTGCCAATTTAGTGCAATACATTCCACCTTTGAAAAAAAAGCTTTCACCCCATGGGGCTTTTGGAATCGGGTTACGTTTAGCAGATGCAGCATCTAGAACAATCTTAGAGGGAAATGCACTACAAGAGTTTAAGTCATGGTTAAACGAACATGATTTATACGTTTTTACATTGAATGGTTTTCCTTACGGTGGATTCCACTCACAAGTAGTAAAGGACAAAGTTTATCAGCCAGATTGGTCTAAACTAGAGCGTTTGGAATACACTTTACGATTAACCAATATTCTTGCCGAATTATTACCCGACGAAATCGAAGGTAGCATTTCCACAGTACCATTATCTTATAAACCTTGGTTCGAGGGGAATCAATTCTTACAAGCAAAAGTAATCAGCAGTGCCACTATTCATATAGCCCAAGTAGTGGCGCAAATGGTACGCATCCGCGCTGCAACCGAGAAAGTGCTGCATTTGAATTTGGAGCCAGAACCGGATGGATTAATTGAAAACGCAGAAGAAGTGGTAAAGTATTTTGAGAATCACTTGTTGCCTATTGGTGGAACTTATTTAGCCGAAAATTTAGGAATTCCCCAAGCAGCCGCAGAGGTACTCTTACTCGAACATGTGCGAGTATGTTACGACACCTGTCATTTTGCTGTAGAGTATGAAAATCCGGCTTCTGTTTTCAAAAAATTTCAAGCCGCAGGCATCCAAATTGGTAAAATTCAAATCAGCGCAGCATTAAAAGCTGAACTTCCCCAAGATAGTAGACAACGGCTTTTACTTCAAGATAGATTGCAGCCTTTTGCCGAATCTACATATTTACATCAAGTAATCGCTCGTTATCCAGACGGAAAGCTGCAAAATTATCGAGATTTAACAACAGCCTTATATTTTCTCCAAGAAAGCACAGCTTGCGAATGGCGCACTCACTTTCACGTACCTCTTTTTATCAACGATTATCATATATTGCAATCGACTCAAGACGACATCGTTACCGTATTTCAACTATTACAAAATAACGAAATTTGCAATCACCTAGAAATCGAAACCTACACTTGGGAAGTCTTACCTCCCCAAATGAAATTAGATATCTCAGCATCAATTCAGCGCGAGTATGAGTGGGTGTTATGGAAATTGCAAGCAATCAATTCTCAGAAATT
The DNA here is from genome assembly GCA_039820385.1 of Cyanobacteria bacterium J06635_10. Classification (GTDB taxonomy): domain Bacteria; phylum Cyanobacteriota; class Cyanobacteriia; order Cyanobacteriales; family Nostocaceae; genus Rivularia. The sequence goes on along the minus strand of JBCBQE010000174.1, from coordinate 3,212 downwards.
TGAAAAAGTTAGGGTATGAGGAGTTAGGAGTTAGGAGTTAGGAGTTAGGAGTGAGTAGTGAGGAGTTAAAAATTATCTCTCCCTCTCTCCCTCTCTCCCTCTCCCCATCTCCCCCATACCCTGCAACACAACGCCGGAATTAAATAAGTCGGCACAAATAAACTAGGGCTATGTTACAGCTTCGGTAAACCGAGTTTAAAGCCTTATTACCACTCACTACTCTCTACTCTCTTATCCGGCATTACTATTTTCAACATCTCACTACTTAATCATGAATAAAACAGTCGTAATAAACGTAGTCGGATTAACACCCATGTTGTTAGGAAAGTATACACCAATGCTTTCACAGTGGGCTTCTCTTGGAAAAGTTGCCACAATTGAACCTGTATTACCGGCGGTTACTTGTTCAGCACAAGCGACTTATCTTACAGGTAAAATGCCCGAGGAACATGGCATTGTTGGTAATGGTTGGTATTTCCAAGATGATTGTGAAATTAAGTTTTGGCGACAGTCTAATAAGTTAGTTCAATCTCCTAAAATATGGGATATGGCACGGGAATTTGATTCGTCTTTTACCTGCGCCAATATGTTTTGGTGGTACAATATGTACTCCTCGGTAAATTATTCGGTTACTCCACGACCAATGTATCCTGCTGATGGTAGGAAGATCCCCGATATTTATACTCAACCAAAACAGTTTCGTCCTCAATTACAAGCAGAATTGGGACAATTTCCTCTGTTTAATTTTTGGGGACCTGCTGCATCTATTAAATCTACACAATGGATCGCTAATTCATCGAAATGGGTAGAAGAAAATTACAACCCAAATTTAACTTTAGTTTATTTACCTCATCTAGATTACTGTTTACAAAAAGTTGGTCCAGAACCAGATAAAATAGCCAAAGAATTACAAGAAGTCGATGCAGTTTGTGGCGATTTAATTGATTTTTACGAACAACGTGGTGCTTCAGTTATTGTCTTATCAGAATATGGTATTACACCCGTTTCTCAACCGATTCATATCAATAGATTATTGCGTTCAAAAGGTTTATTAGCTATTCGCGATGAAGAAGGAAAAGAACTTCTGGATGCAGGAGCTAGTAAAGCTTTTGCCGTCGCAGATCATCAAGTTGCTCATGTTTACGTTAACGATGCAGACTATATTCCTCAAGTCAAAACTCTGTTAGAAGAAATTGAAGGAATTGACTATATTTTAGACGAAACTAAAAAATCAGATTATCATTTAAATCATTCTCGGAGCGGTACCTTTATAGTAGTTGCTAAACCCGATGCATGGTTTACATATTACTACTGGCTTGACGATCAACGCGCTCCAGATTTTGCTAGAACTGTGGATATCCACCGTAAACCTGGTTTCGATCCCGTAGAATTATTTATTGACCCGAAATTAAAATTTTCCAAGCTCAAAATTGGGTTAAAGCTGCTGAAAAAAAAGCTTGGTTTTCGTTACTTGATGGATGTAATTCCTTTAGACGCTTCCTTAGTCAAAGGCTCTCACGGATGTATTTCTCCCACTCCTGATATGGGACCTTTATTAATTAGCAAAAAAACTGATTTAGTTAACTCTGAATCTATCAAAGCAACTGACGTTTGCCAGTTAATATTACAACATCTACAAGCAACTAAGGTTAAAGATGAAAGATTAAAGGTTCAAATTTAAAGTTTGTAAGATGCTGTCTTCGTAATCGCTTAAGGCAGTAAAACTCTAACTTATAACTCATACTTGTCCGTAAGTGCTGTTTATTTTTAAACCTTCAGTTCCGATAAAAAGATTCATTATTAGGTACATAAGTATAATCTTTCGGGTTCCTCCTTCCCTATTGACAAGTATATGAAATGTGGGAAATCGGTAGCCCAGACTGTAAGTAGATGCTAATAGATCCCGCCCGAAGATGTTTGGTTTTGGTGAAGCCGAACATCTTCATATAAAAAGCGAGTATCTTGTTATACAATGATTTTGATAAATGGTTCTCCTTTTACAAAGAGTTTCAATACACAGAACTATTCTAAGGAAATTAGTTCAGGCACGATCGCAGGGAATTCATTAGGGGCACGAAACGAGAAAAAAGAATTATGGCTAATACTCTTTGTGTTTTTGGCTTGGAGTCATTTTGCCTGTGAAATATCAGCCTTTACTTCATTTTCAGCACACTAGCGGAGGAATTGATGACATTTCGTTTCAGCACTCTACCGTTGATTACAACTACTGTGGCGTTATTGAGTTTGGGAATAAATTCTCAAAAAGCTAACGCTCAAAACTTTCCATTGGAAACTACCTACTCAAGCGAAGTTACTCTTACTGAATTGGGCAATAACTTTTTCCAAGCAGATGTTCAAGGTAGCAGCCCTGATGCTCCCTACGGGCTCACTGACTTTGAGATTCGCAACAGTTATGCAAAGCTAAATCCCGATATCGGTGAGTTTGTATTCGATCCAGATCCAACTAAGTTGGATAATCGCGGTGTGAATGTAGAAGGTTTACCAAAAGGAACACTTACTTTATCTGGGGATGGAAGTGATAAACTTTTTGGAGAGCTTATTGGTAGCACCACAATCGATTTTGAAGAAGGTGTGGGTTCTGGTTCTTCTATCCTTAAAATTGTTGGTGGTGAAGGTCGGTTTAATGGTGCAACTGGTATTTTGAATGTATCAGAAAACGATATAGTCAATCCAGATGGTTCTATTAATCCGCGATATACCACAAGTGGTTCTTTCCAAGTTGCAAAAACAATTCCCGAACCTAGAAATACTAAGACAATTCTTGGAATGGGAATAATTGGTGCTGGTTTATTGCTACATCAACGTCAGAAAACATTCAGCCGAAACTTATCTGAACATAATCTATAATCTGTAACTTTTAGTGTAGGTATAACACCTGCACTAAATATAATGTTTTTTTTGTCAACTATCAAAAGTATTAATATATCATTAACTACATTTAAATATACAGACCTTTGGCTTTATTTACTCCTAATTTCTAACTATTTAGAATGCCCAATAACAAGTAAAATTTAATAGTTGTAAAGGTAATTAACGACTAACGACTAACTACTAACATGACTGCAATTTCCCAACGATTTGAAGAATTAAGAAAATCGAATACTTGTGCTTTAATTCCGTTTATTACTGCGGGAGATCCTGATTTAGAAACGACAGAAGCAGCACTGAAAATTTTAGATCGAAATGGTGCT
>JBCBQE010000173.1:518-9703 GCA_039820385.1 Cyanobacteria bacterium J06635_10 | reverse complement strand
TAGTGGATGATTCTTTCACTATTTATGAATCAAAAATGAATCGGATTGCTCCAAGTTTACCACCGCTAAGTAAATCCTATAGAGACTATATTCAACAAGAATTGGACTTTCTTAATAGTTGGCAAGGAAAACAAATTGGTAATTATTGGTAGATTAAAATATATGGTATTAGAAACAATTCGTCAATCTAAAACCTCCAAGTCAGAATTGCGAGTTTTACACCTAGCAGGTTCTCGCGTTTCGGAATTTTACTACAACCTGTCCTTAATTTACGCACAGGATGTTGTACAACCAATTGGTGTCAGTAGCTATTATGCCGTGGTACATCCTGATGGTCAATGGAGTCTAGGGAACTCTTTACAGGAACTGTCTTCCAAGATATCCCTTCAGGAAGCGATCGCTGAATTACCCGAGATGGATGTCGTAGTGCCGCATATGTTCTGTGTCCCAGGATTGACCACTTTCCGTGGATTCTTTGAGGATATGCTCGGGTTACCAGTGGTGGGTTCGCCATCGGGTTGTACGGCACTTTCATGCAACAAAGCCCAAACCAGAAGTGTAGTTTTTGCTGCTGGTGTTCCGGTTGCCAAGGCTCAAGTTGTGCGCCGGGGCGATACAGTGACCATGCAGCCCCCATTTATAGTAAAACCAAATACGGAAGATAATTCTTTGGGCTTAACTTTGGTTTGGAAAGAAGACCAAATAGATGAAGCATTACGGGTTGGGTTTGAACATGACGAGACTTTGTTGGTAGAAGATTACATTCCCGGACGGGAACTGCGCGTGGGAGTAGTAGAGCGTGGTGGGAAGTTATGCGTTCTGCCAGCGATTGAGTATTTAGTCACCTCAGACAATCCCATTAGAACAATACATGATAAGTTAGACTTGCTCCCGGATGGAATGCCAAGTAAACAACCTGACAAACCAGCGGTAAGACCAGTCTGTCCAGCCAATATTGCTTCTTCTTTATGGGAGAAAATATCCGATGCAGTAAAGCGGGCACATATAGCTTTGGGCTGTCGTGAATGTTCCCTATATGACTTGCGGGTACATGCCAACACCGATGAGCCGTATATACTAGAGGCTGGATTGTATGGTTCTTTTAGCAAAATAGGCATGATCTCGCGGATGCTCCAAGCTGATGGTCAAAGTTTGTCCGAAGTAGCCTTGGAGTTGTGGAGTGCAGCAGTTCTTCGGAAGAATCGTGTCGCTAGTGGTGCGAAGTTTAAGTATGTTAAAGCAGGGCAGTTAGTATAGACGAGTTCTCCAGGTCTCAACAAACCGTCAATCTAGGCTAGACCCAAGGAGTAAAGTAATATGTCACAAATCAATAACAGATCAGTTTCCGAATCACCTCTCAATTATCCCACTCTTGGTATCATTGGTTGTGGCAATATTGGAGGACGACAAGCAGCTAATTTTCTAGCCAAGAATTACTCAGTTTATGTCTACGACATCAATTCAGATCGTATGGCTAAGTTGCAGTCCCTAGGCGCTCGTATTACCCATAGTTGTGCTGAACTTGCGACCTATGCGGAAGTGATTTTCACCTGCCTCCCTACTCCATCCGATGCGATCGCAGCTGTGCTGGAGGGGGAACAGAACCTTAGTCAAGAATTGCGACCGGGTAGTGTTTATGTGGATATTACGACCAACTCTGTGGAAACAATACTCAGACTCCATCAAGCTATGGAGCAACTGGGGGTTGAAATGTTAGATGCCCCTTTTAACGATTGTCCTTTAGGTGCAACAAGCCAGGGAGGAATTGGTTTAGCTATGATGGCTAGCGGTTCGAGGAGGACTTTTGAGCGAGTTCAGCCTATACTCCAACTAATGGCCGATCGCGTCCTCTACTGTGGAGAGATTAGCTCAGGAACTAAATGCAAACTGATCCATAATGCTGTAAATGCTGTTAGCGTCCAAGCCGTAAGTGAAGGCATTACCTTGGGTTTAGCCCAAGGACTCCCGTTACAAACCATTTGGGATGTTCTGCGCTTCGGTTCCTTTGGTCAGAACGCTGGGGATATTCACGGACTACCATACTATTGGTTCTCGCGACGCTTTGATGACTCCTCTAAACACCCTGCCTTTACTGTCAAATTATTGCATAAAGATTTGCGGCTTGCTCTGGATATGGCTAATCAGTGCCATATCTCTGTTCCCCACTTAAACTTAACAATCAAAGACTATGAAGAAGCAGAGCAACGGGGATGGAATAATTATGCAACTACTAAAGTTCGCTGTCTGCAAGAGGAGCGAACTGGCGTAATTGCTAAAGTAGCTCTACCCTTAGTTTCCTGTTCCAACCAAGAGGAACCCCAGCTTATCTCTACAGAGACAGAGAATAGGTCTATTAGAAAAGTTCGATTCTCTTTGTATACTGTGTTGATGCTAGTGCTAGCCAGCAACCTTTTTCAATTAGGATTACACTGGCTGTTGGGCAGTCATAATTGGTTTTGAGAATTTTTGGAGATATATAAATTATCAAAGCGGTAAGCTCTTACTCAAAATAGTAAAAATTTTGGAGATTAATTATGTTAGGAACAGCCTCAGAATCTAAAAAAAAATTTGATGTAGTACAAGTTTTTGGTGGGAGTGCTTTGGGATACAAGTAGTCTCGATAGCTTGTGGTGAAAAGTTGTTTTTGGGGTTCTCCCGAGTCTTGAAATGGTTTTCCTCCTATGGAAAACAGATTACTTCTTTCCCTCAGAATATTCCCCATTATATCATATCCGATTAATCACTTGTGATTACGTTAGCGAAGCCTGTCCGATAGGACATACGCAGTGATACTTGATTCTGATAGTTCATAGTTACTATCTATTCGTTAATTATTTATTAGATAAGAACTTGTGACACCCTTGGGGAAACCCCAAGACCGCACTTTATGTCGCTATGGCGACACGCGCTACGCGTTCAGCGCGGCACGACTCGTCAGAGTAACGCTATTCACTACTCACGCCCCTTCACCCGGCAATTTAGGGAAGTTCTGCCTACTAGTGGGAGTACCACACCATCCTTTGCCTTGGTGGGAGGCAGGCTGGGGGAACTGGGGGAGAAAATTACTTTTTTTCTTACAATTAACCCCGCAAAGTAATCAAGGTGGAGTAATAGAATTCTTTATCCGACGTTAAACTTGTACTGTTATTATTGGGCAACGACTATAACCCTGGATAAAATTGATGAACTATCGACCGAAATTGTTACAGTTGCAGCCTCTTTTATCATTACCAATAGACTACTTAGCTGCATTAATAGGCAGTCTGGTATGTATATCTTTTTCCCCGATCTTCGTCCGTTTAAGCGAACTTGAAATCGGTCCCACTGCCACAGCATTTAATCGTTTCTGGATTGCAACCGTTGCCTTTGGGCTACTGAGTCAATTATTGGAAGTGCGCAACCCAGAAAAGGAAATCCAAGCCGAGCAACAGACACTCCATCCAGTTCGCACAGCCATGCTACTGATAGCGGATGGAGTGCTTATGTCTATAGGTTTGATATGTTGGGCTTGGTCTTTAACTCAGACAAGCATTGCCAAATCCAGCATTATGCATAATCTGGTTCCCATATTTACTATCTTAGGAGGGTGGCTAGCTAGTGGTAAAACTTTTGACCGTCGATTCCTACTTGGTCTGTTGGTTGCGATCGCCGGAGCGACTTTGCTAGAAGTAAATGAAATTTTCTCCCAACGGATTAGCCAACAAATACTTGGTGATCTGGCAGCTTTACTCTCAGCAGTGTTTTTTGGTATACACCCATTAATTGTGGAGCACCTCCGTACTAACTTCAACACAGTCACGATTATGACTTGGTCTTCGATAACCAGTTCTCTTTTGCTATTGGTGATTACAGCGCTCTGTGGAGAGCAACTTTTTCCGAGTTCGGCAACTGGATGGTTTTCAGTCATCGCTTTAGGCCTCGTTGGTCAAATGCTGGGTGTAGGACTTTGGACTTATTGCCTCAAAAAGTTATCTTCTGGGTTTGCTAGCCTAGTTGCGTTGGTTATTCCTGCTCTGAGTGCTATCGAAGGTTGGGTAATTTTCTCGGAAAATCTTAATATGTGGATCTGGGCGAGTTTCGTGGTAGTTTTATTAGGAATGTATTTGGCTATCTCTAGCAGGTCTGCTATTAAGCCCGAAGTCTAATTTTATCATTAATTTAGTTTAACTACTTTGAGATATTCTGGTTATTTTCAACAAAGGAGCTAAAAATGAAACAAATTACACCATTAGATATCCCTTGTGCTAACCAACAACGACTATGATTAGTCACCCTTTCTAGGAGCAAGTTAAAGAGGCTATTGAAGCTAGCAATATGCCCGAGCGAGCAATTGCTGTTCTTGTAGCTGTAGGTTATGCAGCACAATCAAGACAAGAACCAATGTGTCTATCCACAAGTTTGGTAACACAATCGAGTAAAATTAGAATTTTATGAGAAAATGATCTATTGGGTGCATCAGTAAATAGATTAGCAATGAGATTTACTAAATTGAATTATTGTCAATATTTACTTCCTAGGCAAATTAACTATATAATGACTAATGCCCGCAGAACATTTAGAAAATTTTAGTCACGATCAAATTAATTACTATAAGAAAATGAAAAGTTAACTCCTCGTTTACTTTGGAGTAATGTGAAAGATTTAACTTATAAATATGGGTTGAATTTCCCAGCGTCAAGGGCTCCCATGAGATTTTTTTTCTTCTAAAAAATTCTCATGGGTTCCCGTCATAGGGTTCCCGTCATACGGTGAAAGATACGCCCCACGCTCCGCTTGAATTGGTTGGGGTTTAAATTTCCATAACAATTCCAGCCAACTTCTATCTTCCGCTCAAACCGCTCAAACCTTCGTTTTAATAGTAGTTGACGATCGTGCTTTTATTCTATTTGATGATAAGATTGTAGATAAAAGATTTTCCTCTAAAATAGAAATAGTAGGAAAATAATATATGGCAAAACTATTTATAACATAAAGCATAATTTACTTTACAATTATTTAATCCCCGCAGCTAAAACGTTCGCACATTGTGATATCGATTGTTTAGTTTTTAGGCGCTCGGCACGCTTCGCGTGCCATTGCTTGTAATAGAAGCGTAAGTCCTGAAAACGTTGATAGATAAATTAGATGAACATATTATGGCACCATATTTATTTTGCAAAAATACAAGCAGTCAAGAGTTCCCATGAGATTTTTTTCTCCTAAAAAAAAAATTCTCATTGGTGCCCGTCAAGCTAACTTGAGTAACACGTCTAAATAGAACGTCTAAGTTGATATTGATTTAGTTTAATTAGCAATTTGTGATTTGAAACAACATCAATAAAATTATGTCCGATCTAAGAACGCTTTCTACCACCCACATACAGCAAGCTAATTGGTTTTTGTATAAATTAAAACCTACAGGTTTAACAGACAAAATATCTATAGCAGTTCGGATTAAATCTCCTCTAGATATTAAAACTGTAAAAAATGCACTACAATTATTAACTGAACGTCATTCTATTCTGAGGAGTATCTACTACGAAAAAGATGAAACAATCATCCAAGAAATTCGGGAAACTGTTGAGATTGATTTTGAAAAAATAGATGCCTCATCCTGGAGCAATGAGGAATTAAACCAGCAGTTATTATACTGGACAAAACGTCCTTTCAATCTAGAAAGTGGTTCAGTATTTCGTGCTTGTATATTTAGAAGTTCTGCGACAGAGAATATTTTATTATTGACTGTTCATCAGATAGCTGGAGATTGGCATTCTTTACTAATATTAGTGGATGAGTTTGTTAATATATATGAGTCAATAATTAATGGCAATAATACAAATTTCATACAGGTAAATCAATCCTACGAAGACCATATTCAGAAAGAATTAGACTTTCTCAATAGTTCAGAAGGGAATCTTATTGGTAACTACTGGCAGCACAAGTTAGGTGATGAATTACCTGTGTTGGAGTTACCGACAAATTATCCCCGTCCCACCATTAGAACTTATAACGGAGCTTCCATAAGCTTTACCATAAATCCGCAATTAATTCAACAAGTCAAACAACTAGCAAAAACCCAAGCAGTAAAACCAGAAGAGATACTATTAGCCACATTTAAAGTTCTGCTATACTGCTACACAGGGGAAGAATATCTACTGGTTGGTTTGTTACAGAATAAGGAAAATCAGTCATTATCTGAGGGAGTCGTTGGCAACTTGACAAATGTTACAGTTGCTAGAAATTCAATTTCAGGTAATCAAAAATTTACAGAATTTCTGACTCAAGTTAGTAAAACTATATTTGAAATAGAAAACTATAAAGATTATCCATTTTCCCTACTTGTAAAACAACTCAAATCATCTAACCTGAGTTATGCTCCAATCTGCCAAGCCGCTTTTGGTTATTACAAACGAGAAAAATTATTTAAGGCAACAGAACTAGTATTAGAACACTATGAACTCCCACAACAAAAAGTGGATTTTGAACTCAGCTTAGAAGTTATAGAGTTACAGGAATCTCTATTGGGTTACTTTAAGTACAACAGTGATATATTAGACAGTGCTACGGTTGCTAAAATAAGCGAACATTTCCAGAATTTACTAACGGCAATTGTAGAAAATCCAGAGATGCCAGTCGGTAAATTACGGATGCTCAGTGTTGAGGAAAGACAGCAAGTATTAGTGGAATGGAATAATACAAAAACAAATTATCCTCAAGACAAATGTATTTATCAGCTATTTGAGAATCAAGTTGAGAAAACACCAGATGAAATAGCGGTGGTTTTTGATGAGCAAAAGCTGACTTACTCTCAGTTGAATACTAAAGCCAATCAACTAGCTCACTACTTACAAGAATTAGGAGTGAAGCCGGAAATTCCAGTGGGCATCTGTGTAGAGCGATCGCTGTTAACGATCGTAGGAATATTGGGAATACTCAAAGCTGGAGCAGCTTATGTGCCACTGGATCCAAACTACCCATCGGAGCGTTTGGCTTATATGCTCTCTGATGCAGAAGTATCAGTGTTGCTCACTCAGCAATCCCTAGTGAGATCCTTGCCAGAGCCTCAAGGGCAGGTGGTATGTTTGGATAGAGACTGGAACACCATCGACCAATTTTCCGAAGCAGATTTGAGCAGTGGAGTAAAACCAGACAATCTTGGCTACATCATCTACACCTCGGGTTCTACGGGTAAACCCAAGGGAGTAGCCATGAGTCAACGGGCTTTGGTTAACCTAATTATTTGGCAGCAGCAGGAAGCAACTGTTGGTGAAGGTGCGAGAACCTTACAATTTTCTCCCATTAGTTTCGACGTATCCTTCCAAGAAATTTTCTCAACTTGGTATTCAGGTGGCACCCTAGTATTAGTTTCTGAGGAAATCAGGCGAGATAGTTTTGCTTTGATGGGATTCATGGCAGAGAATCAGGTAGATAGACTATTTCTTCCCTTTGTAGCTTTGCAACAGTTGGCAGCAGTTGCTCTTCAGTATCAAACTTTACCCAAACTGCGTGAGATTGTGACCGCAGGGGAACAGTTGCAGGTAACTCCAGATATAGTTGAGTTGATGAACCGACTTCCCCACTGTAGATTACAAAATCAATATGGGCCTTCGGAAAGCCATGTTGTTTCTGCTTACACTTTAGAAGGAACTGCTACGAATTGGCCTGCAATACCCCCTATCGGTCGTCCTATTGCTAACAATCAACTCTATATCTTGAACAGCGAACTACAGCCAGTTCCAGTAGGTGTTGCTGGAGAACTGTATATTGGCGGAGTTGGTGTGGCAAAGGGTTATCTTAACCGTCCGCAACTAACTGTAGAAAAGTTTATACCCGACCCATTTAGCAATTGTCAAGAAAGCCGACTCTACAAAACTGGTGACTTGGCTCGCTATCTTCCTGATGGTAACATCACCTTCATGGGTCGCATTGATAACCAAGTTAAAATCAGAGGTTTCCGTATTGAAATTGGAGAAATCGAAGCTACTCTCACTCAACATCCCTCTGTAAAAGAAACAGTGGTAGTGGTAAGGGAAGACAACCCTGGTAATAAACGTCTAGTGGCATACGTAGTTCCCGAAACCGAAACAACTCAAGAGCTTGCAGGGCAACTGAAAAAATATCTGAAGGAAAAATTGGCAGAGTATATGATACCTTCAGCTTTTGTCATTTTAGAACAACTGCCCTTAACCCCCAATGGCAAAGTCAACCGTCGAGCATTACCCGCACCAGATATTTCTAGTTTTAGTAATAGTGAAAATTTTGTTGCGCCGCGCGATCGCATCGAACAACAACTTGCAGAAATTTGGTCAGAAATTCTCCAGCTTAATCCAGTGGGAGTTAAAGATAATTTCTTTGAGTTAGGAGGCCATTCTCTGTTAGCAGTTAATTTAATGGCAAAAATCAAGGAGCGTTTTGGCAAACAATTACCTTTATCAACTCTTTTTACCAGTCCCACGATAGAAGATTTAGCAAATCTAGTACAGGATGAACAGAAAGTCACAACTTCATCTCTAGTTCCTCTTCAAACTCAGGGTACTAAGCAACCATTTTTCTGCGTTCATCCCGCTGGTGGGCATGTTTTTTATTATCTAGATTTATCACGTTATTTAGGTAACGATCGACCTTTTTATGGTTTACAAGCCCAAGGGTTTAATGAAGGAGAAAAAGTCTTCACGAAAGTAGAAGATATGGCCGAGTTCTATATTAAAACTATTCGAGAATTTCAACCAGAGGGACCATTACAAATTGGTGGTTGGTCTTTTGGAGGAGTTGTTGCCTTTGAAATGGCACAGCAGTTACTTCAGCAGGGACAAGAAGTTAGTTTGTTAGCTCTTTTAGATCCTTGGGTTCCCATCTTATTAGACACTAATAAGAAAATTGATAATTTGTACATGAGAGGTGTTTTAAGTCGTTACTTTGGCGGAATGTTTGGTATAACTAATTTAGTTACTGAGGATGAATTAATTGGGTTAAATTCTGAAGAGCAGATCGAATTTATTATTGATAAAGCGGAAAAATTAAAGTTATTTCCACAGTCAGCCACTCGAGAACAGAATCGACGCTTTATCGATGTAATTATCGGTACTTTGAAAGCAACTTATACCTATAAGCGTCAGCCTTATCCAGGAAAAGTAACAGTTTTTCGGGCACAAGAAAAACATCCTCATGGGATAGATCCGCAATTAGTTTGGGTAGAAATGTTCCCT
>JBCBQE010000173.1:0-508 GCA_039820385.1 Cyanobacteria bacterium J06635_10 | reverse complement strand
ATTCGGTAAATTTTCTTTTTAGATTCTGAGGCTGTTCCTAACATAATTAATTTCCAAAGTTTTTACATTCATCAAAGAACCAAATATCCAGGTATTAGCAAAGCATTTGGACAATCATTTGAAGTAGTAAAAACTTTGGAAATTAATTATGTTAGGAACAGCCTCAGAATCTAAAAAGAAAATTTACCGAATTATTTACGGTTATTGGCAAAGTCAGTGCGTTTATGTCGCAACAAGTTTAGGTATACCAAACTTATTACAATATGAACCGCTAACTGTTGAAACAATAGCCTTAAAAACGGGAACAAAAGTAGAAAAGCTTTATGTTGTAATGCGTGCCTTAGCTCATTTAGGTGTGTTTGCAGAAAAACCGGGACGGGTTTTTACTTCGACAGAATTATCGGAACTTCTGATTAGTAATGGTTCCCCATCTATTGGTGATTTCTTAATGCACATTACAGAACCTAATATGTGGGATGGTTGGAGAGAATTAGAAAACAGTTTAAAG
>JBCBQE010000172.1:0-9713 GCA_039820385.1 Cyanobacteria bacterium J06635_10 | reverse complement strand
TAGCGTTTTAAAGCAGATAAAATAATTGCTTTTACAAAATATCCACTGGGATTTTGTGGCTGAAGTTGAATCGTTTTATTTGCTGCGATTATTGCTTTATCCCACTTTTCTAAATTTAAATATACAAAACTCAGTAATCGCCAAGCAGCAACATAATCGGGTTTGAATTTTACCGCTTGCTCGAATGCTGTTGCAGATTCTTGATATTTTTCTTGGCTTAAGAAATTGAAACCCTTACCAACATAAGCTAAATGAGCGAAAGATGATTTACGTTTAATTACTTCATCAAAAGCTTTATTAGCTTCTTCATGTCTTCCCAATCGTAATAGTTGATTTGCTCTTTCTAACCATTTGTCGGCTGTTGCATTTCCACCTGAAACGTCTGCTGTAAGTGCTGCTTTTTTTATAGATTCAATTTGTTGTGCATTAAGTTGAGGCGCTCTGTTATTTTCTAATTTTTGAGGTTTTACACCCAGTCGCGGAACTAATCCCAAAAAGGTACTTACAGGAATGCCTAAACTAAATCCTATTTGTATTTGACATTTAGAACCAGAACCCCCACACTCTCCTGTTTTTGAATCATAGGCTTCTTCTCCTTCAGCACGCCCGTGAATACCAATCACGTGCCCTTGCGAGTCTAACACGGGACCACCACTCATTCCACCATAAGTAATGCTGGTGTAAACTAACTCATATCCTCCAGTTAAGGAACTGATATTTTTTGAGTTTAAAGAACCTATTCCTTTTGAGGAAAAGTCGGAATCTTTTACTACTAATAATCCCAATTCTCTATCAATAGTTGTTCCTACTGTAAACCGCCAAGGTGAATTATTTGCTAACTTAGGATACCCCGCAGTAAATATAAAATCTTCCATATTAGGATTATAATCTGCAAGAGTTGCGATTTGATAATTCTCGGAACTCTTAAATTTAACTACTGCTAAATCAACCCCTGATTCTATTTTGATACTACTTTTATCTACAGAATATTTATTACCATCTGATGCTAATATTTCATAGTTAAAATCACCACACGGCTTTGTTGCGTTATCTCTTTCACACAACACATGAGCCGATGTTAAAACGGTGTAAGTATTCCCTTCCTTAGCAATAATTATTCCCGAACCATTGGCATTACTACTACTATCAATTCTCACCGTAAATTGTTTAGCTTTTTGTTCTAAATCTCCCAACCATCCTGTATATTGAATTGACGATAGTTTACTGCCAGTGTTTTTTGGTAAAGGTAATTTATAAGCAGAAAGCACATCTCCATCAACCCGCTCTAAAACAGTTGAAATAGGAATTCCCCAACTCAACTTTCTCATTTCTATAATTTCTGCTTCGCTGGGAAGTTTACCGTCTTGATAAACATAACCCGTATTTAAAATTGGAAAAGCACTCTTACCATTTATCCCTACAAGTTGTCCCAGCGAATTAATAATTGCACCACCACTCATTCCTTGTTCAATCTTGCTGCTGTAACCGATTTCATATCCTTCTTTAAGGTGAGAAATTTTTTTAACTTCCCCGGTGCTAAATATAATATTTCCCGTCGAACCAGAAAAACCTGCTGCTAAAAGAGGTGTCTCAATTTCTGGAGTAGTTTGAGCAATTTCAGTTAAACAGTAACTGCGATCGCTCTGGAATTTTAATAAGGTTATATCTGATTTCTTAAAGTTACTTTGCGGTAATATTTCTGCGGAATAATTTTTCCCATCAGCAGTTTGCAATTTAATCGAATTAACTCCTTGGATAACATGAGAATTTGTGAGAACTAGATAATTATTTCCTTGTTTACCGATAAGAGTTCCCGAACCGCTATTGTTATCGCCGATGACTTTAACTGTGATTCTACTGGCGAGAGTTTCTAATTCCTTTGTTGAATAAAATTCATCTTCTCGTTCTATTTTGCAGATTGAATTTTGAGCTAGGGAGGAAGGAGCGGCTTTGAGGGTAAAAGTAGGGATTTGGAGCAGTAGTAGGGAGGAAAGAAGGATTAGATGGCGGTTCATTTTAGGGGGTGGGTAAAAGGTGAATGGATGGCGATTGAATAGCGGAAGACTTTTCGTTATTCCCGGCAGATGTAGAGACGTAATATCCACCCGTCTTTACAAATCAATTCGTGGGTAACAAAGGTAATTAGCCCACGCAGGTGGGCTTCGTTTCTGTAGCCCCACCCTTCGAGGGTAAGGGCGATCGCAAATTACAAATTACGTTTTTTAAACATTTGGGATGCTCCCATTGTTCTAACCTTAATCTTCTATCAATTTCCCATTATCAAAAATCTTTTGCACTTCAACATGTAATTGCTTACCCGAATTTTGATAAAGAATACCTGATGCTTTTCCTGTCGCTATATCTACAAGTCTTTGTAAAACTAAATTAGGATTCTGACTTTGTTTGATAGTAAATAAATGATTATTTTTATTACAAGTTTCTCCCGGTTTAGCAGTACAAATAACTGGATATCCATTACGTTTTCCAGTAGTTAAATAAGATAAACGACCTTCGTTATAATACTTCTGAAAATTTTTCGTTACTGCTTCACAACGCTTCTTCGGACTCCAACTAGAAAAATATTCCGATTTCCACGCAATAAAACGTACATGACCTTGACGTTGCGGAACCCAAGCTACTGTAGCCGGAATATTCGATTCGCTGGCGTTATCAAATATTTCTTTACATATAAAAGTCACTTGATTCGATTGAGAATTGTCAGGATTTACCTGAGTTGAATTATCGGGTGTATTATCAACTTTGTTCTGACTAAAACTAGGTGAAATACTACCAGCGAAAGCAACAAAAGTAGTTAAAGTAGAGAGTCCTAAACTGAGAAAATAATTGCGTTTCATGAGTTTTATTTCTTGGTTTTTAGTTGAATTAATGATGAATATTAGAAACGGTTAATTCTTGCTGCAATACCCTCAAAGGGTATCGCTACATTTACCAAGCCTGCCTCCGCAGGCTTCAAATTCCTAGCCCACTTGGGCTTTGTATCTGTAGCCCCACCCAACGAAAGGGTGAGGGCGGTTATGGGTAAAAATAATTTGATTCGGCTTAATTAAAAAAACACTTCAATAATTACTACTAAGGTTTAATAGCAGCCCGTAAAGTATAATTACCAGCTTGCTTACCTGCGGAAGATTTTGCTTCTATTACATAAACTCCATTTGCTGGTAAAGTAGTTGCAATTCTAGAGTTAAAATCACCAGGTCCTCTATCATCGTTTTGAACTATTCGATTGAATTTTTTACCCTCAGATGTCTCGATAAGTTGATATAAACCTAAAGCCGGATTCATACTTTGACTTATCATCTCAATCTCTAATTTTTGACCAGCTTTACCCTGAAATGCATACAAGTTTAAGAATCTATTATCTTTAGTTAATGTCCCATTGATAACTCGACCATTAAGGGAAATAGTAGCAATCTTTAACTTTCTACTTGGTTTATTTAAAGTAGAAACAGGTGATAAGTCTCCTGTCTTGACTGCGGTAATAAATGAGCGGACATTAGAAACAGAAATTGCAAAATTCATTCCTGTATTTAACTTTCCTGATGCACCAATAATTGATGTATTTACACCTATTACTTCAGCCCTAGAATTAAGCAGTGGCCCCCCAGAATTACCACCATAAACGGGTGCATTGTGTTGAATCACGCCATCGCTTTTGTTGATACGAGTAATGTTTCCGATCGTAAAGGTATCCTTAAATTCGGGATCGAGAGGTGAACCAATTGCAAAAACTCTGTCAGCAACTTCTGTACTACCTTCAGTTGCTAATGCAACTGTCTGCAAGTTCTTCTGTCTATGGATTTTCAATACTGCTAAATCCAATCCACCCTTAGCAAAACCAATCACATCAGCGGGAAGTTGCTTTCCATCCTTAAATTCAACGGTGACTACACTCGGGCTTCCCTGTACAACATGGGCATTGGTGATAATCAATCCATCTTGACTGACAACAAAACCGCTTCCATGCCCTTTACCATCCTTAACTGTCACTACCGCAGGACTCGCTTTTTTATACACGCTGCGAGCAATCTGTTCTTCTGCAGTTTGTGCTATTGCACGGTTAGAGTACTCTAATTTAAATCCTTTATCAGATAAAGCTTCTTCGATAGCTGTTACACTAATTAAGTTAAATAAAACACACAGTGTCAGACCACCAAATTTCCTGTTCATAATAACTTTATATTTACTTCATAGACTCTTTGTCAGCGGTCAATACGAAATTTAAAGCAGAATAATACAAAGTAATTGAATTGACCATATAACCTGTATCAATATCAGTCAATACACTTAACAGAAATTAATTTGTGTAGATTCATATTGAATCCCTCAAAATTACCTTCTAATAGGATTACTGATTTTGTGGTTCTTTTTTACGCGAATTATTTAATTTTTTTGAAGCTTTTTATGATTTTGCGTTTCCATTTTGTCTGCAAACGATAAAATACTAGCAGACTGGCGATTTTTCTAGTGCCTACGTCTTTACATGAGTTAAATTGGTGCGTTACGGCAAATTCTCACTTACTAGAACTATCAAATCCTTGCATAGCCGTAACACACCCTACATCAAGATTTTTTGACAACCCAAAAAACGGAGAGAAGTTGTACTGTATACGCCATCTCTAGATAATTTTTCTATATAGCCAACATCAAAATCAAATCATTAAAGCCCACACAGGTGGGCTTCGTAATTGTAGCCCCAGGCTTCTAGCCTGCGGGCGTATTTGATTGTCGATATCCTACATCGACTTCTGCAATTTCTCCTCGCTAACCCAATCAGCGTGGAAACCATAGGGTACTCGTTGCGGAATCAACACCCGTGCAACTGGCTTAGATGTAATATCTTGAGCATCAATAACTACTAATTCAGATTTATCCTCATTAGAGTCATATACAAAAGTCACAACCCAACCTTCATCTTCACCACTTCCACCAGTGCGAGGTGCAAATACTGCTTCACCGCCGTAACGCCCTTTACCAAATTCATGACTTTGAGATTTACCGCTATTCAAGTCATACTTAATTACACCTTCAAATAAAGGCATTGCACCTTGTCCCATTTTGCCAGTGTAACCGTAGCGCGCCCTTTGTCCTAAAAAGCGATCGTTGACGCGAGGGAATTCTGAAGGTACATCATCAAGCTTTTCAGAGCCCACGCTGCCATCTTTCAAATTAAATCGCCAACGATATAAAAATGGAATATCCGCTTCTTTTGAGCCTTGATTACCCCCACTGCCAAACAGGCTGGTGGAATTCATCCGACAACCAACAAGTACTACTTCATCTCCATCCTCGTAAGCATTGAGAGTATGCCATACAAAACAAGCGGGGGTTTCAAACCAGCGGATATCATTATTATCGCCGTGGCGAGGAACTATACCGAAACGACTGGCTCTATCTTTCTCAAACATCATTCCTGGTTCGCCTTTCTGTATCCGCATGGGATTGAAAGTCATAGGCAAATCCATAAATATTGTATAATTTTGAGTAATGGCGAAATCATGCATCATCACTCCCATCGGTAATTCAATGGGTACCGTTTTTACAAGTTCGCCTTCTGCTGAAACCAGACTGTAATGCAAGAATGGCGGAGCAAATGAATAGCCGAAAAACATCATTTCACCCGTTATCGGGTCTACTTTTGGATGTGCTGTAAAGGCAGAACTTAATTTGCCATTGTAAGTAAATTCACCATTAGTCTCTAACTCTGGTAATTTGATGACCTGAGGTGCACCTCCTTCCCAAAGCGCTAAAAATTGACCACTATGCCATACCAGCGCTGTATTGGCAGTATTTTTATATTGCCCGTGGGGGTTATCCATTTGTGGCGGTTCCAATAATCCAGTCCACACCGCTTCACCCGCTTCATGTTCGATTTGCCATCCTAAGGTACGCACGTAACGATTGCGATAACTAGCTTTACCGTTAGAAATCCGCACGCCGTGCAACATTCCATCCCCATCCAACCAAAGATACTGCCCTTTGGGCTGCCATTGAGGATTAGGACCATTTCGCACAAACATACCCGATAAATCGGCAGGTAATTCACCAATTATTTTTAGGTCATTAGCGGTGATTTCTTCACGCACTGGAGCAAAGTTGCCATCGAGAAAAGGATTTACAGCAGATATTACCATTGTCGTTAAAGATTAAAGGTTAAAGGAATTCTTGAGTGCACCGTAGATATTTGAGTAATTTTTTAGCTTGCCTCTTTTACCTCTTTTAAAGTAATGGTGCTTGTTTTAGAAATAGTCTTTGCTTGGCTTTTAGGACCAAATACTAAAGATGTCAGTTTGGGTAAAACAAGGCAAATAACAGTACTTACTAGAGTTAGTAAAAGACTATCGATTAGACTCATCTCCAGTTCTCCTTTCTGCGAAAAGTAATTATCTTCTCTTCTATTGTGGAACAAAATCCTAAGAATGAAATCAGTAGTGAATTTTAATTTTATTTTGCTTGATCTAATTAGCTTTTAATCTTTATATATGGCACTCCTTGCAGGATAAGCATGTAAAAACTAAGAAATCTTTTCTGTCAAAAAAACAGGTTTTCAACAGGAGCATTTTTTCCTATTCAGATAGAAAAAATCTAAATGAAGTAATTTGGGTCATATTTTTACACCGAAACATTTGCTATATGAACTATGAAAAATAATCATCTATTTATATATAATTGTATTTCCAAACAAATTCATAAAAATATTTATAAAAATGTCCTATTTAATGGTAAATAGTATTAAAAATTTAATATTTTCAAAAACATGCTTTTTCATAGAATTATCACAGCCTTCTGTGGAAACCATTAGTCTGAGACTTTATTTACAACTCTTCATATAATTCTATATTTTTACATATAAAGTTATCTACCTGAAAAATAAATCTATCGGTAGACAGAAGTAATTGTATCTATAATAGTTGTCTCCCTCTAGGAGATAAAGGAATATGCTTTCATATACGAAGAATGAACTATAAAGTCTGCGTGTTATGTCTAAAACTAAAAATGCAAGTTATTTCCTGTCTAAACTTACAGAAAAAGATCGGGAATCTTTAAACAGCTTGGTTGATTACTCGAATGTGGAATCGTTGCCCGAAATTTGGGCTCTAGCAGCACAAAGGTTTGGTAATACAACGGCGCTGCACAATCCCCACGCTCAAGGAAAAGAAGTCAAAATAACTTACTCCTATCTTCTTGAGCAAATTCAACAGTTTGCTGCTGGTTTGCAGGCTTTGGGAGTCAATCCACAGACAGGGATTTCCAGAATTTCACTGATTGCCGATAATAGTCATCGCTGGTTCATTGCCGACCAAGGTATGATGACTGCTGGGGCTGTAAATGCAGTACGTAGTTCTCAAGCAGATGTAGATGAATTAGCATTTATCTTGGCAGATAGCGATAGTATGGCTTTGGTGGTGCAAGATTTAAATACCTTTGAGAAACTGCGATCGCGCTTAGATGATTTACCAATTCAATTAGTAATTTTATTAACTGACGAAGCAGCACCTACTGGCGAAGTGATTAAGGTGTTGAATTTCCAGGAGTTAATGGAAATTGGAGCAAAACATAATTTAGAACCCGTTAAACAAAACCGCGATAGTTTAGCCACTTTACTTTATACTTCCGGTACTTCAGGAAGGCCAAAAGGCGTGATGCTTTCTCACGGGAATTTGATGCATCAAGTAACAAAGATCGGAACGATAATTCAACCGGAAGAAGGAGATATTGTTTTAAGTATTCTCCCTACGTGGCATGTATTTGAACGTACAGCAGAGTATTTGTTGTTATCTCTAGGTTGTACTCAAGTTTATACCAATTTACGCTCGGTAAAAAATGATTTGAAAAAATTTCAACCCCATTACATGATAGGGGTGCCGCGTATTTGGGAATCGATTTATGAAGGAGTACAAAAGCAGTTTCGCGAACAACCGGCATCCAAACAAGGTTTGATTAATCGACTTTTAGGTATTAGTAATAAGTATATCAAAGCACGGCGAATTGCTCAAAATTTAGATTTAGGAAATCTTAATCCCTCCATGAAGGAGCGAATAGTAGCTAGCATTCAAAAAACAGCCCTTTCGCCCATACATGCTTTGGCTGAAAAAATAGTTTACACCAAGGTGAGGGAAGCCACAGGGGGAAGAATTAAACAATTAATTAGTGGTGGTGGTGCCTTAGCGAAGCATATAGATGATTTCTATGAAATTATTGGTGTAGACATCTTGGTTGGTTACGGTTTAACAGAAACTTCTCCAGTTGTTCATGCCCGTCGTCATTGGAGTAATTTAAGGGGTTCTGCGGGATTACCGATACCGGGTACCCAAGTAAAAATTGTCGATTTGGAAACTCATCAAGAATTACCAACCGGGGAAAAAGGTTTAGTATTGCTCAAAGGACCGCAATTAATGCAAGGCTATTATAAGAACCCGGAAGCGACAAAAAAAGCTATTGATGAAGGCGGTTGGTTTAATAGCGGCGATTTGGGTTGGGTAACCCCCCGTCAGGATCTAGTTTTAACCGGAAGAGCAAAAGACACCATCGTATTAACCAACGGGGAAAACATTGAGCCGCTTCCCATCGAAGATGCTTGTTTGCGATCGCCATATATCGACCAAATAATGCTTGTCGGACAAGATAAAAAAAGTCTCGGTGCTTTGATTGTGCCAAATTTAGAAGCATTAGAGAAATGGGCGGAAGCTCAAAATGTGGAATTATGTGTTAATGAAGACAATGTTACGGCATCCACCAGCCAAAAAATCAACCTTGAGAGTAAAATGATCCAGGATTTGTTTCGGCAAGAGTTGATTCGGGAAGTGCGAAATCGTCCGGGATATCGAGCGGACGATCGTATCGGACCATTTAAACTGATTCTGGAGCCGTTTTCCATGGAAAATGGCATGATGACAAGAACTCTTAAAGTTCGGCGACATATTGTGATGGAACGCTATCACGATACCGTTGAGCAAATGTTTGCTTAAACTAATCCACCATGTATTGAACTACAAAGGGAAAAAAAGACACTTTTATGGACATCTCCAAACCTCAACTGCTACTAAAGCGCGTTATTAACGTTAAAGCGATCGTCACACCTCTATGGAAAGAGGAAGTAACGCAGCAACTACAAACTCAAATCAATCAAACCGATCAGCAGTTACAACAAATCGATGTCCAAGGGCAGCGGGCAATTACCGAAATTCAGAAGCAAGGTTTGCAACCGCCGGGGCCTCAAACTTTACAACAAATTGAGAATATCCAAACTCAGGTAAATGAAAAAAAGAGCGAAATGCTAGAGCAAAAAAACCAAAGCTTGCAAAACCTCCAACAGGTACAAATGCTTGAGTTGGATCAAGAAGTTAATCAATTCCAGTTGGAAGGGTTTTTCCGAGCTGAACAAGGCGATAACCTGATTAGTAAAATGCAGGTCGAAATTGTTCTGCGCGACGGCGTTATCGAAGAAATTCGCGGCGATATATAAATAAATTCAGAATTGTGAATTCACCATTTACAATTCACAATTCTGAATTTTTGTTATGCGATATGCGGTTTAGTCTTTGGTTAACACCGCTTTTTTCTCCCCTTATACATAGGGAATTGTATTTTATCTTACTGCTTGATCTGTAGATGGCAGTCACGAGATGGAACCTTAAAAAAATGGGGCAGGGGCACCCCAAGAAATTTTTTCTTCTAAAAAATTTCTTGGGGAC
>JBCBQE010000171.1:0-9728 GCA_039820385.1 Cyanobacteria bacterium J06635_10 | reverse complement strand
GTAGTTATCAGTGAACAGTTATCAGTTATCAGTTATCAGTTAGGAGTTAACATATAAAATATTTTTTATTTTCTACCCCCTCTACCCCCTCTACCCCCTCTCCCAATTAAATCATGTCAGAAAAACCAATAATCATCGCTGAAAATGTTCATAAATGGTATGGTAAATTCCACGTTCTCAAAGGTGTCAGTTTAACTGTAAACCGTGGAGAAGTGGTAGTATTGATGGGACCATCCGGTTCTGGTAAATCAACTTTTATCCGCACGTTTAATGCCTTGGAAGAATATCAACAGGGAAAAATTGAAATTGATGGTATTACCCTCAGCCATGATTTGCGCAATATTGAAACAATTCGCCGCGAAGTTGGAATGGTATTTCAACAATTCAATTTATTTCCTCATCTCAACGTATTAAAAAATATTACTTTAGCGCCAATTTGGGTACGTCGTTTACCTAAAGTGAAAGCCGAAGAATTTGCAATGCAACTATTAGAAAGAGTTGGTATCCTAGAACAAGCCCAGAAATATCCCGGGCAATTATCCGGAGGGCAACAACAACGAGTGGCGATCGCCCGCGCTTTGGCAATGCAACCTAAAATAATGTTATTCGATGAACCCACTTCTGCTTTAGATCCGGAGATGGTACGAGAAGTACTCGATGTCATGCGGAACCTTGCCAAAGATGGTATGACAATGGTAGTAGTAACCCATGAAGTGGGATTCGCTCGCGAAGTTGCTGATAGAGTCGTTTTGATGGATAGCGGCACTCTTGTAGAAGCAGCTACACCCGATAACTTTTTCTCCAATCCTACTGAAGAACGAACTCGTAAATTCTTATCCCAAATTCTTTGATAATATCAAATTCCGGAAACTTGATAATCCGAAATTTAATTTATAAAATGATTTAACCTTTACGTTTGCGTTTGATAGCAGCACCGATTCCCAAAGCAAGGAAACCAGCAACCAAACTAGGCTCGGGAACTGTTGCGATACTTAAAGCAACATTATTAAATCCTGCAAGGCTCGGTGGATTACCCCCTAAAAGTTCATAAGTGATGGTATAGTTACCCGCTCCATTATCTTTGAATAAATTGGTAATATCTAAAGAAAAATTTTCACCGGCATCACCAATATCTGTTAAGAATTGAGAAAAGACTGAACTACCCGATTGATTAACTGTTAATTGTAATTGAGCATCGCTGGCATTATAAAAATCAAAGGATAAAATTACTTCTTTCAATTGATTTTGAATAAACTCGTCGCTGAGAAAAGGAGAATTACCAGATGTTGCGCTTCCACCTGAGTTTAAAAAACCGAAATCTTCAGTAAAGAATCCGTTAAAATCATCATTTGTATCTCCTGGAGTTCCTTCTCCACCATCTGTATAATCAAATCCTGGAGTTCCTGCATCTACAGGTATAGGTATAGTTATATCCGCTGCATAAGAAGGTTTAACTGCAATAATGCTTGAAATACTAATCGCACTTAAAGTAAAAAAAGTTGCTTTTTTCAACAATGAAATAGACATTATTATTTCTCCAGATAAAAATCAAAAAAAAAGGACGCAATAAAATGATTTATGACTTTTGAATTTTGAATTTTGTGACTTCCGATGGATCGGTTGACTTCCCGGCGTTGCCTTCTTTGTACAGACTATTGCTCAATCGATAAATAATGATAGTTGCAATATACTGGTAGGTAGAATAAGAGCAACTATCATTGATTTATCTTTGTTTAAAAACAACCCGATAACTCACCGATGAAAATAAGAAGTGAATGTTTTGATGTGAATCTAAAGTTACATATTTCCACTGGCAATGTCACTAGTTTCTCGCAGCCTTTATCAAAACAAAATACTCAATAATACGGTTGTCAAAAGTAAAAGTTTATTCAAAGTCTATATTTTTAATAGCTTTGAGCTTAAACTGGTAACGAGAAATTGAATTAACTCTTGTTAAAGACAAATCTTTTTAAACGGATAATTACTGAATAGTTTTGTAAATAATATACTTTTTCCCTACTCCCCATTCCCTATTCCCTTATCCTAATTACTATTTTCAACGCCAACCTACTTCACTTTTACCAACGTGTCTCAAATTTCAATCATTCTCAACCGCATCTTAGCTTCCGTATTCATTCCAACTATGCATGATTGGTTCATTGCAAGTTTGGCGCTGTTGGTTTATACAGCTATAGCCTTACCATTAGGCTTCTCCACTGGATTTTTGCAGCTACAGATATACGCAACTAAACCCATCAATTATTTTTTTTTGATATTGCGCTGTTTGTTAACACCCGCCATTACAGAAGAATTTGTTTTCCGAATTTTTTTTCTTCCCCATCCCACAGAAGTTTTTCTCTTAAAAAAAATCTCATGGGTACCCGTCAACTGGCAAAAATGGAGTTTATGGGCAGCATTAAGTCTGCTGATGTTTATTATTTACCACCCGTTGAATGCCAAAACCTTTTATCGGGATGGATATCCTACCTTTTTTGAACCAATTTTCCTTACTTTAGCAACTCTCTTAGGGCTTACTTGTACCATAACCTATGCTCTCACGGGCTGCGCATGGATAATCATCTTCATCCATTGGCTAGTAGTAGTACTTTGGTTGTTAATCTTCGGAGGTATGGACAAATTAGATGCAAATCAAAAGTTAAAGGTTTATGGAGATAGCCAGAGATAGGGAAGGAGACAAGGTTTTGACGTAGCAGTGCTACTAATCTGCCCTAAATTCTTTTCTCCCCCCACTACTTCTCTACAAATTTTACTTTTTATTTGCCAGCCAAAAATAGCATTTACTCATATTTTGATGAAAAGATATACAAGTTTATTAACAAAATATTAATAATATTAAGTTTTGTGAAATGTATGACATTTCACTGAATAGGTAATAGACTAAAACCGTAGTAAGAAAGCAGATTAATTGGAATCTAATCTAGCTTTAGTGACACCAAAAATCTTGTTTTTTTGTAGAAACTCTATCGTCAGGTACTACTGATGAAAAAATATCGTAACTTTACATTAAGTACATGAAATGAATTTGTAATGAAAGCATCATAAATTAGTTGAAAAGTGGAAACTTTATCTAAACTTTCAATTCTGTAGTAAACAGAACAGTTTATAATTAGATGGTGAGGTTAAATAATTAATATCAAAAGCATCATCAAAGGCATATTATATAAATGCTTTTAAATGCTTTTGTAGATTTTTTGTCGGATTATTAGGAACAATCTGAGGGGAACTCGCAATAGTTATGTTAGAAGCAATCAACAATTTCTTTGTTTTTTCTGGTCTTGTGAAGTCCACAGAATTAAACAATCAACCTCAAAATCAAAATAGTCTAAACAAATTAAATAAACCAAAATTTGACTTTTTAGAGCCTTTACGTAAATGGCTAGATTCTCTAGAAGTTAACAATCGAAAATTCGCACATTTTATTGCGAAACTAATTCCAGCCGATTGTCCATTTGAACGAGATATCGTATTTATTGGACGAAAACTAGTTCATATTCCACCTTTATGCAAATTAAATCCACTTTACGAAGAATTTGTTAGTTTGCGTTTTCGGGCTTTATGTTATTTAGTAGACCAATGCGGTGAAGATATTCAATCTTACTGTTAAATACTACTTTTCTTAACATCGAATAGTAGCTAAAATATCGGAAATAGAAATTGAGCGTCAAGGGTTCCCAGCCGGAATTTTTTTATTCTAAAAAAACCCGGCTGGGAGCCAGTTAATCTTTTTAAAAACGTCTAAATTGGGTGTTTTTGAATGGGGAATTTGGTCAATAGTAGCATCAAATTTTCTTTGGAGTTATGACGCTCAATAAATAATTAAAATTGAGTAATTATCACTTAGGAATTGGGAATTAGGAATGAGGAGTTAAGAATTATTAAAATACTCTTAGTTATTTGCAGTTTTCTACATTAACTGTATTTTATTTGTCAAAAAAGCTCTAAAAGATATTTAGAAATATAGATATTTAATCGATAGTATTTAATAAGTTTATAAATCAGAGTAAAAGATACTAAAACTAGTTGGGTCTCAAAGCGATCTTTAAATTTTGTTCTGAGAGATTTAAAATTTTAAAAACATGCCCTCAGTTAAAAATTCAGTTAAATTAATTTTGATTTGTGGAATCCGAATATGTTGATGAATATTGAGTGTGACATCAAAGAAACTCGATTTTCCTCAGAAGGGCTGCTAGCAAAATGCCAGTTAAGCCATATTCAAAGCGTTCAACCTCAGAAAATATCGCTCATAATCTTCTTAAAGGAGAATTAAACTCTCCAAGGCAATAACACACAAAAATCATTGAAAAATGTTACTGCATCTTAGTACCTGGCAAGAAGTTGAAACCTACCTACAGCAATCTCAGGGTATAATTTTTCCCATAGGCTCCACCGAACAGCATGGCCCAACGGGATTAATCGGTACCGATGCAATATGTGCAGAATCTATTGCCCTTGGTGTCGGCGAATCAACCCAAGCAATTGTAGCACCAACAATTAATGTCGGAATGGCATTACATCATACCGCTTTTCCTGGCAGCATTAGCTTGCGCCCTAGTACCATGATTCAGGTTGTCAAAGAATATATAACTTGTTTGGCAAAAGCTGGTTTTACCAAGTTTTATTTTATCAATGGACATGGCGGTAACATGGCGACTCTCAAAGCTGCTTTTTCCGAAACATACGCCCATTTAGCAGATTTGCAGATTCCCAATGCTGATAAAATAAAGTGTAAGATGGGTAATTGGTTTATGTGCAGTTCCGTATACAAATTAGCTAAGGAATTATACGGCGATCAAGAAGGTTCTCACGCTACTCCTTCTGAAGTTGCCCTAACGCAATATATTTATCCAGATTCAATCAAATCAGCCCCTTTATCATCAGAAGTCGCCAGCGGATATAAAATTTATGGTGCTGCTGACTTTCGCAAACATTATCCCGACGGCAGAATGGGTTCAAACCCGGCTTTAGCTACACCCGAACATGGTAAGCAATTTTACGATGCCGCAGTCAAGGAATTAAGTAATGATTATTTAAAGTTTTTGAGTGAGGAGTGAACAGTTAACAGTGAGGAGTTAGGAGTTGTAGAGACGTAGCAGTGCTACGTCTGTTATTGAGTGAGGAGTTGAGAGTTAGTACCACCGGAGTTTAAATTTCTCCCCATCTCCCCATCTCCCCCATCTCCCCATCTCCCCATCTCCCCATCTTCATCTAAAGTCGTGCAATATCCTCCTCACGCGCCGCACGTTGTACAGCACCAGCTACTACACTTGATACTCTTTCGTCAAAGACTGAGGGTATAATGTGTTCTTTGTCAAGGTCTGAAGGTTTAATTAAAGAAGCGATCGCACTTGCAGCTTCGAGGTACATTGCCGTGGTGATGGTGCCTGCGCGACAATCTAAAGCACCGCGAAATACTCCAGGAAAAGCTAGTACGTTATTAATTTGATTTGGGTAGTCGCTGCGCCCTGTAGCGATAATGGCAACGTCATCTTTGACTAATTCTGGCTGAATTTCTGGTACGGGATTTGCCATTGCAAATACGATTGCATCTTGTGCCATTGTTTTTACCATTTCCGGTGTTAAAACTCCTGGAGCGCTAACACCGATAAATACATCTGCATCTTTTACTGCATCGGCTAAGTTTCCATGGGGTTTAACGGCGAATTCCCGCTTTTCTGCTGTCAGATTATTCCGACTGGTAGAAATAATCCCTTTGGAATCACACATCCAGATTTCTTTGGCTTTGGCTTTGCGGAGTAATTTAGCGATCGCCACTCCAGCGGCTCCAGCACCGTTGATGACAATACGGATTTGCTCCATGGGCTTTTGCACCAGTTTCAAAGCGTTGAATAATGCAGCTAAGGTGACAATTGCGGTACCGTGTTGATCGTCGTGAAACACCGGAATATCTAATTCCTCTCTCAACTTAGCTTCAATTTCAAAGCAACGAGGTGCGGCAATATCTTCTAAGTTTACACCCCCAAATACTGGAGCAATATTTTTCACGGCACGGACAATTTCATCTGTATCCTGAGTTGCCAGACAGATGGGGAAAGCATCGATACCGGCAAACTCTTTGAATAACATTGCTTTCCCTTCCATGACTGGTAAAGCAGCCTCAGGACCCAAATTTCCCAATCCTAAAATAGCACTGCCATCGGTAACAATAGCAACAGTATTTTGTTTAATAGTTAAGTTGTAAACCTCCTCCGGATTTTGAGCAATGGCGCTGCAAATACGTCCCACACCGGGAGTGTAAGCCATTGCCAAATCGGATATACTCTTAAGTTGAATTCTGCTGGTAATACTAATTTTACCGCCGCGATGTAAATTAAACGTGCGATCGTAGACATCTATAACCTTAATAACCGGTAAAGCCTTAACCGCCTGAATAATATTATCAGCATGTTCCGTACTCGCAGCATCAACAGTAATATCGCGAATCGAAACCTGTCTACTTTGCTCAATCAAATCAATTTGCCCGAGATTACCTCCACATGATGCGATCGCATTGCTAACGCTAGCAAACATCCCGATACGATTGGGAATTTCTAGGCGTAAGGTCAAACTAAAACTAGAATTGGGTGTAAGGTCTGGCATTGTAATCGGTAGATGACGAATCTTATTCTATTAAATTAAGGGTAAAAGTCAAAGGACTTTGGATTTTGGATTTTGGATTTTAGATTTTGGATTGAAGATGAAGAGTTAGGAGTTAGGATTAACGCAGCTGGCATATTTTTGTAGGGTGCTGTACTGTGCGGTAATTTATCAATCATAACGGAATTATCTGAACTTACCGTCACGCACCATTAAATTGCCGAGAAAACCAATTATCTCTTACCTCTGTCACAGAAGGTAGGGTGTGTAACGGCTCGAATATTTATCGCTAGTATTTGTAAATTATAAAATGCCGTTACGCACCATTAAATTGCCGAGAAAACCAATTATCTCTGAGAATTTCTTATTTCTGGGTAATCTGAGGAACATCTTCCAGAAGGTAGGGTGTGTAACGGCTCGAATATTTATCCCTAGTATTTGTAAATTATGAAATGCCGTTACGCACCATAAAAGGATTTTCTGCTGCTGAATTAACTTTAGAGTTTAGAAGATTAAATCTCCCCTATTTTATCCCCAATCAAGTAATAGTAAAACCACCTTCAAGGGAATCTGGTTATTTCCCTGATGTATTAATACTAAATGGCAATGCTTTAGCTGATGAACCTTTGTGGGAAAAATCTTCTACCGTGATATCGGCTACATCAATTCCTTTAGTTATTGAAGTCGTTTCTACAAATTGGCGCGATGATTACTATTTAAAACTTGCAGATTATGAACAAATGGGTATCCCCCAATATTGGATTGTAGATTATGCAGCATTAGGAGCCAGGAAGTTTATTGGTAATCCCAAACAACCGACAATTTCAGTTTATCAATTAATTGATGGGGAATATCAAGTCAGTCAATTTCGGGATAGCGATAAAATTGTATCTCCTACTTTTCCTGAGTTAAATTTGACGGTAGAACAAGTTTTTAATGCTGGTCAATAAATGTACTATATTTTAAAACTCCTGTGGTACGGGCATCCTGCCCGTGCAAATATACCGGCGTAAGATGAAATATGCTGTACGTTGTTTTGGCTTATTTTTCCCAAAAAAATTCGATTTGTCGCCTTTTGCCGACAAAAAAAGAAGGAAAAAGGGGAAAAGGGCTAAAGTATAAAGGGCTACTTAAAATCCCTCCCAACCCCGCAAACCACACGAAAACCAACAAAACTGTCGTAGTAGTCGCGGTCGGCCCAAGAGTCGTAGAGGCGAGACGCAGAACGGCACAGAAGAGGAAAGTCGTCCCAGGAACCGCCCCGCAGTACGGCTGCCATTGTGAATTTAATTGCTCATCAACAAATAATCGATATTCGGCATAAGTAATATAACCAAGGTCAATTTCAGTATTTTCATCAATTTTCCTTAAATTATTCAGCCTCCTTGATAACTTAACTTCTGCTACTACCTTGGCTATTTCCGGGTCAGAAGATTCTAAACCCTCATCTAACATTTCTTCTAATTCTTCCCGTATTTCTGGTTCAACCTTTAAACTTTCTTCCAAACAATCCACAGCCAAAGTTAACGAATTAATAGTTTTATTTTCTATTGCTTTGCGAATCAAATTAGTAGCATCACCTTGAGCAGCATAAAGAAGAATCGTTTCAGCCCACCAGGAATCATCAAAGTTATCAATTAAAATATCATCTTGTTGTAATTCTTTTATTTGAGCAGCCGCTAAATATTCTTGAAAGCTCAGATGAGCAAATTCATAAACTCCCAGTTCTCTTTCTACCAATAGTCCACTGACTTCTTTAATATTCTTCAAAAATTGAGATGGAGTAAGCTTATTACCTGCTACTT
Organism: Cyanobacteria bacterium J06635_10; assembly: GCA_039820385.1. Classification (GTDB taxonomy): domain Bacteria; phylum Cyanobacteriota; class Cyanobacteriia; order Cyanobacteriales; family Nostocaceae; genus Rivularia. The sequence goes on along the minus strand of JBCBQE010000171.1, from coordinate 1,308 downwards.
TTTTTAATTCATCTTGGATTAATTCTTCCCCCAGTCGGGGACGAAATTCTCTAGTCTTTCGCTGCATTAACTCTAGCGCTAGAGTTTGTAGAACCGATTTATTTTGTTCACCTCTAAGCAGGGTATCGATTTTCTTTGCTTCTTGTCGCGCACCTAATAGCAAATCGCAGATTTTCTGATAAAGCTCCACCCGTCTTCCTGGTAAAGCGCTACCGCAATAATGAACTGTAGCAATCATCGTTACCAATAGGGGATTTTTTGCCATATTGGCGATCGCACGATTTTGAATAATCCGCTCAACTAAATCCTCAGCATTATTTTGAGCCTCAGCACATACATTAGGAGTATCCCTTCGGGCACGACTCATAATTTCAGTTTGCAAATACCAACGATAGATAAATTGCTGCATCTGCTTAATTGTGAAAGGAAGTACTTCTAACACCGTTCCCACTTCTTCCACTGGTGCGCTTTTGAAACCATGAGGACGGGAAGTTACAATAAAAGCGGTGTTTTAATTATGGCGGTTAGTTTCATAATTATTCGGCTCTTATCTAAATTTTTAGTCTACAATACACGGCTTGGTGCGTGACACCAGAAGCTTTAATTATTAGCTTCCAACATTCTCTGAGTGTCACACACCCTACAAGAAAAAATTTCCTAATAGAGCTTCAACCTCACCCCTTCCCCTCTCCTTAGTAAGGAGAGAGGTGCCCGGAGGGCAGCCGTAGTTTAGTGTATTCTACTCAACTGAAATTCGCTATATTTAAAGCCTCTCCCTTCTGGAGAGGAGAGGTTTGGAGAGGGGTTCAGCATAAAAAAACGCCCCCTAATCTCCAGGAAGGCGTTTTCTATTTATTGTAGAGACGTAATACATTACGTCTCCAGAATTTAATGCAGACACGACATACATCGCGTATCTACATAATTAACCATTGATTGCAGGAGCAGCAACTGCAACAGGAGTAGCTTCACCAGATGCTAAATCCAAGGGGAAGTTGTGAGCATTTCTTTCGTGCATTACTTCCATACCCAAGTTAGCTCTGTTCAATACATCAGCCCAGGTATTGATTACTCTACCGCTAGAATCGATTACAGACTGGTTGAAGTTGAAACCGTTCAAGTTGAAAGCCATGGTGCTGATTCCCAAAGCGGTGAACCAGATACCTACAACTGGCCAAGCAGCTAAGAAGAAGTGCAAGCTACGGCTGTTGTTGAAGGAAGCATATTGGAAAATCAAACGACCAAAGTAACCGTGTGCAGCTACGATGTTGTAGGTTTCTTCTTCTTGTCCGAACTTATAACCGTAGT
>JBCBQE010000170.1:0-9738 GCA_039820385.1 Cyanobacteria bacterium J06635_10 | reverse complement strand
TTTGAAAAAAAGTGGAAAGCTGCACCATAAATGCAAAGTTTTTTTCAAACAGTTAATTTTGTGTTTTAGTGGTTTGTTACTATTCTTATATTTCTCTACGTAAATATAATTTTTATTAGTATTGTATTTTTTATTGCAGGATGAAGCATTCACTAAATTTAGGATACAAATAAAAATTATATTTACGTAGAGAAATATAAGAATAGTAACAAACCACTAAAACACAAAATTAACTGTTTGAAAAAAAGTGGAAAGCTGCACCATAAATGCAAAGTTTTTTGAATAATATTTGGTTGCCAAGGGGCTTTAGCTTTCATCTTTCCACCATGAATTAACCAGTGAGCAAAAAGACAAAGTGGAAGTACGTCTCTACCTAATTCCTCATGCCCTAAATGTCGATAGCCAACACCAGTATGATGAATATTATATTTACCATATTTTCTAGGGGCATATTTTCCTATTCTTATCCAGGGAAACATGGAACATCTGTTGCCAGATTGTTTTAGCCAGTGATAGTGCTTACTTCTCCAAGCATCGGATTTAATGTATGAATAATAATCGCTTGCATATGCGATATATTTTTGTTTTCATTATCAATTTCCTGCTGGGCATAAAAGTTAAAATTTCAATTCTTTCGCTGAAATAAATGTAGTTGAAAATATGAAATTATTATTTGCTTGATAATCTAAATCTTTATGTAAATAACTCATAAATTCTTGGTGTCCTTTTGATGTCCGACCTACAGGACATCCAGCGCTTGTATTATCAACAAACTTTTGGTCGCTTCCACTATGTTGATTAGCTCCGATTATTGAATATTCTTTTTTATCTCCTTTATCAATCTTGGAATTACGGTTGAAATCCCGGATTATATTTACTGGTGCAACTTGGACTAATGCAATCTCGCGACCTTTATGTTTTCCGATGCGCCAAGCCCTATATTGTCCTGGTACTTGTATTTGCGCTGCACCCGAGGCATTCATGGGTTGCTTAGTATAATAATTCCCCGGTTCAATAGATGCTTCCCAAGCTCCCACTAACCGAGGAGTAGGGTTTACTTCGACTAAAAATCGTGAATCATTGAATTGATTTGGTTTGTTGCTATTTTGTATGCCTGATGGGAACATACCTTGCACATAGAAAATGTTGTAGCGTCGTTCTCCAGTTCGGACTTCCCAATTTTGGCTGCGTGCGTAATTTACAAGGGCAGCAGCTATTTTATCCGCTTCTTTTGGTTGATTGATGGTTTTTGAAAAACTAATACTAGCAATACGGTTTAACTGAAGTTTGGCTTCAAACCATTGATTTATATCAGGATTTAGAATGGCGATCGCCATAACTAAAGACAATCCAAAACAGCAAATTCTTCCCCTTGCTTGAGATAATCGGAGTTGACGATATGCTTCTTCAGATGCCTTAATTTCTTTATACAGAATCTCTACTGGGAGATATCTTAATAACTCTTCGGATTGAAATGACATTTAGCATTTTTGTTGTAAGCATCTAATAGTGTTTGACAATTCGATGATTCATCTAATTTCTGAAGGTTAAGTGGGGGTGAGGATTCAGAGTGCGTTAAGTTGTATAAATCCGAACGAATATCGGTAGTAAGTGCTGTAATCTTGGGTTGCAAGTTTGAGATTAAAGCAAACGAACCATAGCCAGGAGAAGCCATATCTAGAATAAATACAACAAATACAGCACTGGTAATAAGAAAGCTTGATGCAGGAAGCCTCATCCAAGCGGAGTGAGGGAATTTATCTGGTTTTTTGAACATTTCTGACTTACCTTAATTTTTTTCTCTCACTCCCTCACTCCCTCACTCTCTCCCTCCTACTTCCTCCTTATCGGCTGATACCCATAACCAGTCCAATTAGTCAGAGGTAAGGTAGTTGTCTGTTTTTGCTGTTTTATATCAGCAGGTGATTGTTGCCAATTATTAGTTTCAGCAGTCTGTAAACGTACAGCCTTATCTAAACTATCTCCTGCACCCGTTGCAACTTGACCAAATCCATTCCACACCCCGTTTGCAATAGGCTTACCACTATTTACCACTCCATGACCAAATCGGACTGCGGTGGAAGTATTTTGCGGTAATTGTCGAGGATTACGAGTTGCAATCAATCCTCCCAAAAAGAATTGAGCGACCCAGGAGCCAACAATTAAAGTTCCTATACTCATGCTCCAGAAAGCAAAGGAACGCCAAGGTTTAAAAGGGTTGGTATGATTGGCAACTGTACCCAAAGTGCCAATTGCAGCGTTCGCTCCATTTTCCATAGCTGGGGTCACACCACGAGTATAATTGTGGCTCCAATCATAAGCTTTTCTGGCGTAACGTCCTGCATTGTATGCTCGATTATGCCACCTATTACTATCAGAATAATGGTTCTCATAATCATCATCGAATTCAGAATAATTCGGGTCAATCACACGGGTGTCTAAATCATGACCTTCTCTTAATTGTGGTAAATTCCTTCCTCGCAATTGTTTTCTAACCATTTTGACTCCTAATTTAAGCTCGTTAAAATTTCGCTTATGAATGATGTAACACAGAAAAGCTAGTTATTGTTATCTCCATCGGAACCCCAGATATCCTCTTGCTCTATCAGTTTTTGACGAAACTGTTCGGTATCTATAACTGACGATGAACTTTCTTCAGACTGTGTATTTTTACCTGTGGCAGGAAGATACAAATACTGAGGACAATATTTTTGAACGAGTTGGATGTAGTTATATCGGTCTTTTCCATCAATTCGAGTTGCAGGTGGTCCTTGCATCCAATTCGGAATTTCAATTCTTGTTTTTTGTCTCTCTCCCCCATCGGGACGAATTAAATAAGCCCAACCCGCACAACGTTTATTACCTTCAACATTAGTATCGGTAGTAGCTTGAGCATACAGCCAGATTATGGCATCTTTGATAGTTTGCGATTTACCAGTGAGAGCCTTAGCCCCACCTAACATAGCTTGAGTATCCCCATGACTTGCAAACGAAACGGACATATTTGCTTGTCGTAAAAATTGCACTACTGCTTCCCAAAACTTGGGCATAATCGTCGAATCAATCGTATCTATTTCGCTCGAATAATTAGACATTTCGTCAAGCGATAAATGGAGATGATAATCGTCGAAAGGTTCATATTCTTTGGTTTCATCTCCAGCTTCTGCTATTCTCCAAAATGCAATACGAGTAAATTCGCGAATAGCATTTGTAGCTTCGACAAATTTATAACCACGTCCAAAAACTTTTATTCCTTTCCACTGTTGACCTTTCGCAAAAGGATTTACCATCCATACTAGATGACCCAGCTTTATATGTTCGGCAATTAGATAACCCAGCTTAGAGGTTTTACCGCTGCCTTTTTCCTTGCCAACAATTCCAACCGTATTTTCATAAACTAAGGATTTAACTTCAGCATATTTATCCTCAGAACTACTTTGCGGCTTCAAATTGCTCGGACTATGAGGATAATTAGATATGGAATTATGATGTCCACCTGAAGGGGAGAAATTTGGAACTTCATGTGACCAAGATTTTTCAGCTTTCTCCTCTTCAATAGGCTTTTGAATTTGGTTAGGAATTCTAGTACTTAAGAATGAAGAGTGATTGTGTTGTAATGACTCTATTTCTTGAGAATTACTTTGTACGGGAACGTCGCTCGGCACAATGTTTTGAGAGGGAGCCAATAAAAACTGAGCTTGTGTACTCCGTTTTTTACTCGCTAACTCCCAAAACACTAAACTCGATGTTCCAACAGACGCAATAATTGCACCACCGAATCTTAAAAAAGACTTTGCTGGTTCTGGCATTTCCACTTCTACTATTTGCTGTTGTGTAGAATATGGTGTTGTTGATTGTTGAATTGTGTTAGTGCCAAAACTGCTGCTAAACATCCAACCTCCCATTAGCAGAGTTATGGGTGCGAATATTATTTTACTGGGCATTGTTACCCCCTTTTGGTTTGATTGAGGGTTTGTCTTCTGGTATCTGTTGTTTATTTAATGGAGTCGCGGGGATTGGTTCTGGTTCTAATTGTTGATAATCGGATATCTGTGCATCTTTGGGGCTTTCTTTCTTACCAAACCAGTCAGTTTTTTCAAGCTCGGATGCAACTGGATTTAACCCTTTAACACGCAAAGCTTCTAACATCGCAGCTTTCACTTCGTCTAACCGAAGCCTTGTATTTTGAGCAATCGTAACTACATTGAACCGCTGTGTTGTTTCTCTTCTGCTATTTGAGATAATATTTAGCTTGACCAAGCCACTAGCAGCAAGTTCGGCAGAATCGATTGGAATAGTTACCCAAGAACCCGTACTGGGGTCAACATACTTTAGTTCCGCTTCTTTCCCCGATGCACCAAGATTGATTCTTTTTAATGCTTCAATTTCAGAATTCAGATTAATTACCTCTTCGTGTTGGTTATAAGCTGGGTTCTCTTTCTGATTTTGAATGGCAATAACGGAATTACGATATCTTGCACTTGCTTCCAAGACGACTGCTTGCAATAAACCGGGATTGCTTACTATCCCCGAACTATAATCATTGCGAGTCAAATATTCCCGAAAATTACTGTGGGCTGCTTCCAAATTCTGGGACTTTTGTAAAAGCGCTGAGTATGCTTCTTGTTCGGGATTAGGTTTTGATGAGCTTTGACTAGATAGAGTTGTTGCAATAGAAGCAATAACGACCAAAATTACTGTTGCAACAAACATCGACATCAGCCAGGGATTAGTTAGTAAGGAATCTAAGTTTTTTGACCCTATAAGATTGATTAATCCAGGTGTTGCAGCACTTGTGTGTACTTGTCCGTGAGGATTTGGCACCCAGCTTTCATCAAAATCATCGGTTGGATGTTGATTATTTTGATAATTTGGATTTTGTTGTTGATGTTGAAATTGCATCGTTCTTCAAAACCTGCTTTCTGTAGTGCCTTAAAATAAGCGCTGCGACAATTCCCCCCAAAATAGTCCCAACAATTCCAGCAGTCATAATTTTGATAAAAACTGGTTTTGGTGGAGAAGTAATAGAAACAGCTATTGTTGCAACTGTAGTTGTAGTTGTGATTGCAGCAGTCGTTGCAACAAATCCCCCTTCAATCATAAAATCAGCAATCGTTCGACGTTCATTAACTACAGCTTTATTAACCGTTGGTGTAATTGCAGTTAAGGCTGCGGTTGCTAATTTTGGTGCAGTTTCAACTACTTCTTCGACGACGGGGATGTTGATGTATTGGTTTTCTGTGTTGAAGGTAGGGCTATTTTTTGAGAACTTGCTAACATGGGATGTTCTTCCTCCCCCCAGTTGATTGAATTTCCCAAAAAATTTTGCTCAAACTGAGTTTCAACTGCATCAAAAGCTTTATCAAAACCAGCAACTGTTTGATTTTGATTGATAGATGATGCTTCCGTACCGTTCATTATCAAGTCCTGAGTTTGGCGCAGAAAAGCTTCGCGAAACAACGTGTAGCCAACCTGAGATATTGATTGGGATTTCAACAGCAACTGATATAAGTCGTGATGATAGCTCCCTGAATTTAATTCTTCTGGAGAGGTACCAATGCGTTGCTTGAAGAATTCATTTAAATTAAATCTTTCACCTAAAACTTTTTGTTGGGTTTGTGCTTCTTTCTGAAACTGCTCTAATTCTTGTAGCCCTTGTTCAATAGTTATTTGTTTCTCCTTGCACACCCGAATAAACTCTTGAATTTTCTGTTTATCGTTTGGTGTAACTGCATTTTTAACAATTTCAATCTTCAATACCTGGCAGATTAGTTTAAGTTGCTCTAATGGAATTTCAAGCTGCTGTGCCACCAAAGTTAAATTCATCATTGTCAATTTCCTCTTCTAATTTTTCAACTAAAATCTGTACCAAAAAATGAGCTTTTTCTTCTGTCGTTAAGAACTCCGTGACGAATTGACGCAAACTCATACGGCGCACTGAAGCAATATACTTTTTCAACCCACCCATTCCCAGAACAATATCTATATAAGCATCTTGCTGTACGCGCAAAAATTTATAGGCGATGTAGAAATCAGCTAAAGCTTCGAGTTCATCGCAACTGAAATAAGTTGCTTTTTTTGGCGGTGTAAGTCCAGCCCATAAACACCAGTTCTTAATTGTTTGAAGGCTAACTTTACATTTTTTAGCCAATGTACTTTGGGTATAAAGTCGCTGAATATTTTTCATGCCCTCTTCATCCCAATTCGTTTTCAACTACTAGTGAGGTGCAACTTTAATTCAAGTTTAGTTGAATTGCAGTTGCGCTACGTTTACGATATTTACTATTAAAACGCTTACTGCTTTTTCAGAGGGGATAATCCTGTAAAATTCGGGTAATTTAGCTGCAAAAAAATAACCCCAATTAGTTTTTTTAAAATTGGAGTTATAAAGTATTATCTGAAATTTTTATATTACGTTGAAACTGGAATAATATATGGAAACAGCGAAGTAATATCCCAAGTGTATGATGATAAGTTTTTCCGTAAAACCATCCTTCTACCGTACACTCACTGTAACCTGTTAATTTACAAAGGGTCATGATAGAAGCTTTCATATAGCCCGGTGGACTACGTTCTCCAGGGTATGGTGCTTCTACATCTGGATGAATTATGGGAATCCAAATTCTACACCATTCTTGAGGTGACATCGGCTCTAAAATTGCTAAAAATATCTGTTGGTTATTTGGCTGGGTTTTTGTTTCGTTTAAGATAAATTTTGCTAACCAACGTGGTATATCAAAAGTTTGATTTCGTTTCATTCTTCGATACTCACTTTAATCTTATAGTCAGATATTACTGAACGCACAAAATTTTCACAGTCTCGCTTATATAAGCTATAGAATGCCCAGAGAATTAATACTAAAAAAAGGCTTTGCAAAACTGAAAATTAATACCAATTAATAACAAACTAATTGGGTACAAATCTAAAAAGGAATTTCCTGTTCTTGATAATTTGGGTGAGATATTTTTAAATCCGAAATAAAAGCAGTTAGAGCATGAATCCCTGTATACAGCGTTCCGCTTTTTGTTCGATATCCTCTGCTACTCCAACCATTCCATCCGAAATTTTCTCCAATCTCACCAAACTCTGCAATCACTGAATTTGATTTTGATTTATGCTGCAATTCTTCCTGCTGTTTCCTGCTATGTGCTTGAAGTTCAGTTAGTTCCTGCTCTTTTTGAGAAAGTACGTTATTTAGACGTTCAACTTCTGACATCAATGGCTCAATAGTTTTTTCTAATTCCTTATTAACTACTTTCGCAGCTTGCTTGTTAAAAGTATTACCCCAGCTATCTCTATTAGAATCTTCGAGGGATTTTTCTAAATCTTTTATTCGTTGCTGGAGTTGTTGATTTTTATCTACCAAACCGCGCACGGACTGCAATTCGTTTTCTTTAGCTATTAATTGCTCGATTAATTCTTCTTTAGCTTGTGCCATTTTTTGAGCGTGTTTTTGAGCAGCAATTATTTCCTCTTGGGCTGCTTTGAGCGCTGCATCCCGAATTTCTACAAATTTTCCTAGTTCTTCTTCAGCTTTTTCTTTTTCTCGTTGTGCTAAAGCTTCGGCTATTTTCTTCTCAACTTCAGCGGCACTAAACATATGCTTTGGGGAAGTTGCTTTTATGACTGGTTTTTGGGATTCTGGCTGAATTTGATGGGGTTTGAACAGCTGCTTAGTTTCCATTCTTTGAGTAACTACGTGGTCAAGCAACACCCAGAAATCACCCTTCCACTCGGACATAATTATTCCTGTGTAACCAGTCCAGCCTCTGTCACTACTTTTTACTATAATTCGCGTTCCGGGAGCTAGGAGTGGGGGAGTCGGGGAAGTGGGAGTGAGGGATTGCTCTTGATTATTCCCTCCCTCTCTCACTCTCTCACTCTCTCCCTCCTTCTTTTTCTGCTCTTCCTTAATCTGTGAAACAGTCTTCTTGCCGGATCGCACTAATTCTTTTACCAAATCATGGCTGACTTTAATTAGTTGTCGTAGCGCTGATACGCTCCATTTTTGGACGTTGGCGCGTACTAGACGTTGCAACCGCTTCGGTAGCTGGGAAAACCAATTGTAAATTTCTATTGCGGCTTTAGCTATGTATCGGGATGCTCCGAAGTCATCGGATGCTAGCCAATTGTCAAATACTTTTTTACCTTTGGGGGAATTGGCAATGCAGTCTTGATAAATCGAGTTTAATGCTTTTCCGTTTTCTAGTAAGCCGTCGAAGGTTTGTCGGACGAAGCCGATAAATTGATTAAGCGTGGTTTTAGCTTTGGACTCAAGTTCCGAATTAGAAAAATCGCTGTAATCAAAACAGTAGATTATTGGAAATTCATAAGGCATAATAAAGAAACCTCCTGTTAACTTGGAGAACCATACCCCTCGATTCAGATTGGTAGTCGGGACGAGGGGTTTTGGTATTAATACAGTGGTACTTGCGACCACTTAATATCCACTCATTAAATACTAATATAAAAATAGTATGTTGAGCTAGTTTTTATCGAAAGGCCAGTCTTGGGGAAGAGGAAAGATTTGTTTTACGGAATTGATTACGTCAGCTAAAGTAAGCATTCTAGGTAGATAGCCCGGACGTTGCGAAAAGTCTGAACCCCAGTTGATATCAATAGTACTCTCCTTTACTCCTGATATTTTCGCAAGTTCTCGAACACAAGCTGCTCTATAGCCTCGCTCTCCAGGATTTTTACCTTGGTAAATAGGTACCCATTTACGGCAATACTCTTGCGGCTCCAAAGGCAGTCTCCTATTGTTTCTACCCGATTATATTGCAGCAAATGTTAACTTTAATGCTAGGAAGAACATTATAATCTTTCCAATTAATACTAATAAAAATATAGCTTAATAAAAGTATGGATTGGCTGTTTCGCCTCGGCGTTATAGATATGTTTTTGCCAAAGGCGCGGTTGTGTTCATAATAGAAATAATGTTCCTTCCTCTAGGGGCAAGCTAGTCTTCCGTTTTGATTGGCAGTCGTTATGGGAGACTTGGGTACCTAAAACTAAATTGCAAAACCTCTTCTAGCAATGCGGTAGTACAATGCTGGGAGTATTTTTGCTTTTATATTTAAATTTTATCACGTAGTCACGCATTCACGCGGTCACTTAACATTCCGTAACATTAAATTTATGCCTAGAAAAAGTAGAACCGAAAGGCTCAATCTATCGATAGAAGAAAAATTAAAGCGACATTTTAGTACTGTGTGTACCTGGAAAGGGGTAAATATGAGCGATGTTGCTCATGAATTAATTGAGAAGTGGGTTGAAGAGAATGCACCGCCGGGTCTTTTTGATAAAGAAGATGAATCTTTCGGGAATAAAAAAAGTTAAACTTTTCTTGTTTGCAATTAAAGTAAATTATTAAACTAAACACTCTTGCTAAGTGCCGTATATTTTTACTAATGTTTTCGAGTCATTGCACCCTACTCATGACAAAAAAGCTGCTTCTTTCACAATAAGTGTCTTGGGAAACAATCACGATTGCCTTTATTTTTTATTTATAAACACCCTCTTAATCCGAACAGGTTTTATAAAAGAAGGAAGAAGTTAGGAGGAAGAAGGAAGAAGGTAATATATTTTTAAAAACTTTAGTTATGAGTCTAAAACTCATTAAATAAAAAACAATATTTTAAGGCGCATAGCGCGATAAATATTTACGTCCTTGTTTCAATCTCACGTTTTAAAACGTGAGTTCTTCTTCCTTCTTCCTTCTTCCTTCTTCCTTCTTC
>JBCBQE010000169.1:0-9822 GCA_039820385.1 Cyanobacteria bacterium J06635_10 | reverse complement strand
ATTAATGAAATGCACCACCAGAGCAACTCACCCTAAAATTATTTACTTAAAGAAGTTACAGGTGACTTTGCAGGCTGGGGAACACTAGCAGATGCTGGTACTGTGAAAGGAATACCTTTATCAACTGGTACACCACTCAAATCAGCATTGATATCTAAAACATAGTTACCGGGAGGTAATTTCTTTCTGATGGGTAATACTAACTGACGGCGAGTATCTGCTAATACAGGAGTTAACTTGATTTTTCCTGCGTGTAATATATCCTGTGGTAATTTGAGAGGCTCGTTAGCAGTTTTTTTCAAAGGTTCCGTTGCTTTTGCTCCCGGATATTTAGCAGCACGCCAGATTGTATACTGTCCTTGCATCCGTACGTGGGCATTTCCTTTGCTGGAAACGTCAAATACAGCCTTAACACCATTGGGTTTGGAATCTACATTTACGGAATTGAGAACCCCAACTTTTTTGACATCTCCCGCATAACCGTAAATAGAAACACCCAAACGTCCCACAGTGGCAACAGCCTTTGGATCTCTACCTTCTGGTGGTATTTCTTGGAGGTAAAGCATGGCTCTATGTTCCCCTGGATTTGGCTCAACTTTGGGACGAATTGCCAGACGTATAGTTTGGGTACCACCAGGGGGAATAGTGAATCTTGAAGGAGTAAAAACAATCCACCGATCTAAAGTTTGCTCAGTAGATTTGACTAATTGAAATTTACCATTTTCATCAAGCGTCCAAGAACGAACATAAGCCCTCATTCGCACGGGCTTTTTATCAAAATTACCAATTTTAATGGTTTTAGAGCGAGATTTATCTTTGATCTCGACTTCAACCCGGGGTGGGCTAACACCAATATGAATTGCATCGGCGCTCTTGTTTCCCCAAGCTAAGGCACTAATTAAACTTAGTGCGATCGCTGTTGTTTTTCTCAGTATTTGCACTTATAACTTCCTCACACTCATGACGCAAAAATCACCCGATATCAAATCAGTGCTGCGGTTTAACTTGAAACTTACAAAACTTGCGCATTTAAATACATCCACCTTCGTTGTTTTTTAGGCACACCGATAAATTCCCGGTATATTCACCCGCTTCTCTAAATTGGGAAATATCGATGGTTAATTGTGCTACACCTTTGACTAGCAGAGTCTCGCATTCACCTTCAGTTTCACTACTGCAATCTTCTTCAACCTCTTCTTGGTCTTCGAGACGTGTTACGGTGACTGGAAGGGTAGGATCGGTACCTGGTATATCTTGATTTAGTTGATCGAATCTATTGTTATCATCTATCAGTTCGTATTCAATTTCTAAAGGCTGCCTTAAGTCACTTTTATTAACTCGCATTTCCCATGTGACAGTGCGAGTTGTGTCGCTATTAAATGGCAGAGAAGTATAGAAACCCTGAGAATTTGTGACTGTACTGCTTTGTCGCCCGTTAACAAAAAAATCGTTTGCTCCAATGTTTGACAATGCAGGTGAATTCTCAGTTGATATTTGATTAAGCTCCGTAGGTGATTCTGCAAAAACTAGTGGCTGTGGTAAACCAAGAAGTGCCACAACTATAGCCAAGCAGTACCTAAGTTTGCCTTGGCTGCTCATGGTATTAATTATGAGATGAATTCAGTTTTTGTATTGTTGACAAATTTCCTGTTGATGATTGATTAATGTTTAATCCCCATTACTTTAGTGCTTAGTCTTGAATACCAAATATTTATAAAAATGCGCCGGGGTTTAGCCCATGAAAATGGGCTTTGCAATCGTAGCTCCAGCCTTCTAGGCTGAGAGCAATGAGCGCGCAGCCTCATACATAATTGGTATAAGTTAATTCTGGGATGATTAAATCGGTAGAAACTGGAAGCAGGCTTCACTAGCCTGCGCCAGAAATTATCAAAGTTTCACTTTGTTAGTCATTTGTAGTGAAGTTACCTTCTGAAATTGCCTCTACTACGATTACACCTCCGGTGTAACTACCTGCTTCAGGTTCACTATCCTCGCCGTCGTCATTTTTAAAATCAAATTTCAGTTTCACTCCCCCAACTTTTATCGGTTTCTCGTCGGTGATACTAGTATCGTCATCAATCTCGTCGATGGTACGTGCGTTGGTATCAAACTGATCGTCATCAACTGTCATTAATGCATAAGCCTCGTCATCCTGGCCATCCAAAAAAAGTTTGTCGAAATTAGGATCGACTGTAATTCTGACTTGAACCTGTGCTCTACTATCATTTGAATAAACGGCATAAAGCTCATCTATTTCTTTGGTTACAGTTGTGCCAGAGTCAGTATTTAACCTAACGCCATTTAAATTTAGCTGATTTGAACCGTCGGTGCTGGCTTCCTCTACTGCAGAATCTGCGTTACCAGACAAGTCACCTTGAGTCACCCGCAATTCAACAGTTTTAAAAGTCTTTAAAAAAAGTACTTCATCTACAGTCAAGTTAACCTCTACATCTTGCGTAACTGCGCTAGCTGGTGTAGCAAAAATAGCGCTACCAACTACTGCTGTACTTGCAGCCAAAAGACCTAAAACTTTCTTATTCATGTAAATTCTCTGTGGTGGTGGTAATAAGGTAAATGTTTTTTGTTTGATAAACTCTCTTTCTTTGACTTATCCAAATTAATTTGCTAAAGGGATGAAGGATGAAACCTTTAGAATGAAGTTGTCAGATATATAAAAATACCCACGCCTGGATTTATGCAGCCAATATTCCGGTACAGTACTTTTAATACAAGGTGTTTAAAACCATAACTTTAACTTCATACTTTAATTAAATAATTAAGCGGTTTGATAGAAGTTCCCTGGTAAGCCCGAGAGTAATGAAAAAAGGAAATTTGGTTATGAAGACAATTCAATTACTGAATAATTCATAATATTTTTTCGATGCATCACCTCCTTGAATAATTGAATATAAATCTGTCACCAATTCTCGTTTATGTAAGTGATTAATTTTTGAAGCGATAATTCATAAACGAGATTTAGTAAATACTTGTATTAACAGTTTATTGTCATCAAACTGCTTAGATTTTTTATTTTTGCTTAACTTACGCTGCCACTTCCTTTATCAACAGGACTTACGCAATTGTCACAAGACTCAGATGGTGCGTGACACCACAAGCCGGATTATTACGTTAAAACTCAGTCAAAGTGTCACAGCACCCTACAAGAAAATATGCCAGTTGCGTAAGTCCTAATCAACTGGGAACTTACGGGAATTTAGAGCGTCAAGCTTGACATCATAGTTTACAATCGCTCCTCCGTAAACCCACTTTCATTAACTCCTATATATTGTGATTGTTTTGTTTTTTTCTCAATCAACAAGGTTATTGAAACTTGATAATAAGTAACCAATTGTTATTGATAGAATCTTCATTTAATTTTGTTAATTGCTTCGTAGCAGGTTTACATCAAGAATGTAACCTGTACTCCTGAAATACAACTTCAGTGAGAATATGGAATTACGCAGCTTAAAAGTAAATAAAAGCTGCGTAATAATACTTGCATTATGAGATAAAGTGACTGAAGTATTATACCTATAGTCTAAAAGAGAAAAAGAATTGCAAAGACCTAGCATTGCTACGTCTAGTTGATTTATGACAACTATTAAACATTAACCTTGATATAGGAATCCTAATTGATTTAGTTCCCCATTCCCCATTCCCCATTCCTAAGCTGATGTGCAGCGGGCATTGAATAATGCGAAAAATTGAAAAGGTTGTAGTGCGAGCATCTTGCTCGCTAGAATTATGCAAATTAAATGCGTAGCAGCTTATATATGTTTCAAGCTACTCGTCGTCGTCTTGCGATTTGGTATACTGCCGTGACAGCAGTGTTATTACTGTTGTTTGCCAGTGGAGTATATTTATATGTACGCAGCACTTTGATTGAGCGAATTGACGATACCTTGAATCATGTGGTGGAAGTAGTACAACGCTCGTTAGTTATCGAAGCAGTAAACTCAAACAAGACTCAATTTAGCATTAATGTAGAAGCAAGTTTTCGTGATAACGCTGAGGGGCATGACGACGATCGCATTGATTTAGAATGGTTTAGCCCTACTGGTAAATTACTTTGGTCAACCTTATCTGAGCCATTAGATATTCCGATTCATCCCAACCCTATGGGTGAAACTGTGCGGGTAGTTAGAGGGGATGGGGAGATGGGGGGATGGGGAGATAGGGAGAGGGGGAGAGATGATTCTTTTACAACTTCATCGCCGATACTGTTGCGACAAGTTACTGAAAGAATACAAGTTGGACGAGAAGTTGTAGGATATCTACGGGTGAGTCATCCTTGGTTTGAAGTGACAAAACCTAGTCGTCAGTTAATTGTTGACTTGGCTTTCGGTATTTGTTTAATGTTAATTTCGGTTGCAGCTAGCGGGTGGTTTCTTGCAGGGTTGGCAATACAACCTGTAGGGGAATCTTATCAACGCCTCAAGCAGTTTACCGCCGATGCTTCCCACGAGCTTAGAAGCCCAATTGCTTTAATCCAAACTAATGTACAAGTTGCTTTAGATGAGTTGGAAGTATCCCAAGCCCAAGGCGCGAATGTTGAACATTATCAACAACAGTTGAAGGTAGTAGAAAGATTAACCCAGCGCCTTGGTAAGTTAGTCAACGATTTGCTATTTCTGGCACGTCAGGATAGCGGGATTAACGCTTACAGGTTTTCTTCTTGTCCTTTAGATGCTTTGCTAATGGAAGTAGTTGAAGAACAACGACTGCTTGCTGTAGAAAAAAAGATTACCCTTTCATTAAACTTGGTTGATTCTCCCCAAACCCAAACCAATCCCGAATTACTTGATGATTGGTTTACTTTTATGGGTAACTGGGAACAATTAGTACGTTTATTTACTAATTTGATTGGTAATGCTTTACGCTACACCCCAAAAGGCGGTTTCGTCTCAGTTGAATTAGCACGTCTAGAAATTGCAAATGGGAAAGCATTACGAGTAAAAGTAACCGATAACGGTATTGGTATTCCATCTGAAGCCATACCGCGCTTATTCGATCGTTTTTACCGAGTAGATCCAGCACGCAGCCATACACCAGGAAATACTTTGAGTAAAAATACTGCTGGCTCTGGTTTGGGGCTAGCTATCTGTCGAGCGATTATCGAAAATCATCATGGATTGGTACAAGTTGAAAGCACTATTGGCAAAGGTACGACAGTTACTGTCAATTTACCAATTATTTTTGATTATTAGCGATATCTTGCGTAAGCCCTGTTAATCCAGCACTTTGCAGGTAGCAGGAGGTACAGCCTTATATCTTTTGCATTTACTGTCTTCATAACTTAAAAGGTGAGTCAAAAAATTCTGCGCTCCTCTGCGCTTCCCTTTACGTTCTGAGGCTGAAATTATATAATTCCGATGCGAACGGATTTGATATTATCTATCCGATCTGTTCCGTAGCGATCCCAAGTTTAATCAAAAGGTTTTTAAAAATTAAAATTACCAAATTAAAATTACCAAGAAGGAAGAGCAATATGTCACTGACTCAACCCTAAAGGGATTGAGCTTGCTAAGAACAAACTTAGCGACGTAAGCAGGGACTAGCCCATTGAGCCTAATCTCGGTAAGCACTTCCGAATACTTCCCCAGTTCGGACAAACTGTAAGACTATTTGTTTAGTCGTTGGGTAAAGCCAAGTCATCTTAGATTAGGTGGGCGAGGGGACTTAAACAGGTTTGCTGGTTCCTGGGATTATATCCATTTAAAAACCAGTATTCAAATTCCACGGTGGTTAAAACCACTCGTGTCGCTTTCCTCTCAGGGCTAAAGCCTCTGAGTTTCCCGCTTTCCGCGTGTTTCTTATGAATAAATGTAAAAATCAACGGGTCTGCATTGTCACAGGTGGTAACTCGGGTATAGGTTTAATGAGTGCTGTTGGTCTCGCCCAGTTAGGGCATCACGTATTTATTGCCTGTCGCTCCGATTTGAAAGCAGAAAAAGCTGTAAATTATATTCGCTCTTCTACAGGGAATCAAAAAGTTGAGTTTTTGCCACTCGATTTAGCATCACTCGATTCAATTCGCACATTTGTGACACTTTTTCAACAAAGGCATCTTCCGCTTCATATATTAGTAAATAATGCAGGTGTATTCAACCGAAGGGGCATAACTAAGGAAGGATTTGAACTGATTTTTGGAATTAACTATCTCGGTCACTTTCTACTGACATATTTACTTCTAGAAAACCTTAAAAATTCAGCACCTAGTAGAATTATTATGGTTGCTTCTGACTTGGCATTACGGCCCACTTCTATCAAATGGGAGAGTTTTGTCAAGAAGACATCTTTAAATTTTCTGGAATTGTATGCTCAATCAAAGTTGTGCTTATTGATATTAACCCAAGAATTAACAAGGCGCTTAGAGAATAGCAACGTAACCGTTAATGCGATTCATCCTGGATTTGTGCATTCTAATATTACATTCGGTCATCAGTTAAGTAAATATTTAGGGTTAGGTATTTCCCCTACTCAAAGTGCTTTGGGTTTACTCACTTGTGCAAGTTCTTGTTCCGAAACAGGTATGAAAGGTAAATTTTTTGATTACAAACACAACGAAATCGAACTTTCTGCTCTGGCAAAAGATACTAAAGTGGCTCAACAATTGTGGCAAAGGAGTTGCTTATGGACTGGATGTAACCGATACAAATCCACAACTAAAAAAAAATATGATGGTCCTGGAGTTTTACAAACCTATTCTCTGGCAATGACTCCCACTCAAGTTGGTTTAATTAGCAAAACCATTATTGAAGAAGTCTTACCTAAAGTACCGATAAAAAGTTTATCATCTCAGGTTTTAAAATTTTTGTTGAAATTCAAATTTGGTTCTATTTTTCTGCTTTTAATCCAATTATTTAAAAAAGAGTTTCACATGGAAAGGCATCTTGATTCGGATGCTGTTTGGTCTATATGTCAGGATGAGAATTTGTTACAGAAATTAAAAGAACACTTAGGGGAAAAATTGGTGTTATGGCGTTCTGAGATTTGGGTGAATTATCCTTCTCAACAACTGATTCCTTTTTGGCATCAAGACTCCTATCACAATCTGCTTCAAGGGGAAGGAAAAACTATTAATGTCTACATTGCCCTAACAGAGGTTAATGAATGGAATGGATTTGAGTATATCCCTAATCTTCAAATCACTAGGGATGTCTCCGTGAAAATGAAAGATCCTTTTAGCGGCAATTGTTTTTTTGATTTGACAGAAGACTTAGAAAAACAAGCTGTTCCTGTGGTTTTACATCCCGGAGAATTTGTTTTATTCACTGACCAACTTATCCATCGTTCTATTCGCAATACTAATGGTAAAGTTCGTCTTGCACTTACCCTGCGGTTGACTCAACCTTCTGTTCATATTCTGCCAAACTATAGCCCTACTGATAATAAACCAGTTTTATTATAGGGAGTTATAAGTACTTTCGTTCTTATATCCCCCCAACCTCATGCCAAATAAACTACTTTTTCTGCATCTGAGTAACTCTATCGCGCAATAACACTTCCCTTCTACTGTCTTCAAGGGTTCGCGCTAAGATAATTGCTCGATCGTAAAAGTTACGGGCAGTAGAATAATTACCGAGTTTCTCGTATAATCGAGCATAGGATTCAAAAGATTTTAATTCTTCACGCGGGTTTAGTAAACCTTTTGCTATTTCTAGACGCTTTTCTAATAAATCAAAAGCACGATTGTACCGTCCTACTGAACTATGAGCAGCTACTAATCCATCAATTGCTCGTAATTGATTCAGATTATCCCGTGCTACTTTGGCAAGTCTTAAGGCCGTTCCATAAGTACCAATTGTGTCCTGATAACTACCAACTACCCTGTAGGCTTCACCTAAATTATTTAGGGTATTTGCTTCGCCAATGGGATCGTCAGTTCTTCGTCGGTAATTCAGAGCATTGTTGTAAAATTTAACCGCTTTATTGTAATCTCCTAATCTTGCTGCCGCTAAACCTAAGTTACTTAATGATAATCCGTAACCTTCAGTACTGTTAATATTTCTAGCTATTTTTAAAGCTTGCTCAAAAGTTTGAGAAGCAGCTTGAAATTCCCCTTTTTGTAGCAGTAAAGTACCGATATTATTTAACGCAAAAATCTGACTTTGAAAATTCTTAGTATCCCGAGCGATCGCCAAACTTCTGCGAATTACATTTTCGGCTTTTTTATACTGCTTTAACTGTACGTAACCTTTGCCTAAAAATTCGTAGGTTAAACCAAGTGCATTTACGTCGCCGATTGAATGATAAATTTCTAATGCCTGCAATAAAGACTCAATTGCTTTGTCGGGGTTTCCCTCGATATTTTGTCTTTCACCCAGACGTAACAAAGTATCTGCTTTATCTCTCGATTGCAGCAAGACTTTTTTATTTATCCTGGGATGATGTAATTGTTCGGTAATGTCGGTAGCGTTTGCAGCTATCGGACTCAACAATATAGTAAATAATAAAAACCAACAAGCATTATAGGATAATGATGGTTGAAATTTGGCTCCTGCTAGTAGGTTCCACTGTTTCATATTAATTCCCTGTGAAAATAGGTTTTAAGTAAAAGGATTTACAACAGATTTTTTACCAGCATTCTTCCATAAATACACGTATTTTTACGCAGGCGCGGGTTGGAGAAAATTTTCACCCAAATATATAGCACGGATATCTGCTGGTAATTTTTCTTCTAGCATACGATAACCTTGTTGGAGAAAATTTGCTACTTCGCTTGGAGAAATACCTTCTCCCTCAGCTTGTAAATAAGCAGCAATTCTTGTTTCACTCCAGTGGAAAGTTTGAGCCATTAAGACCATCAATCTTAACATGGGTGGTAATTGGTCAAGTGCCTGTTCTGCATAACACCACAGCGGTGGAGAAGTTGTTTTTAGGGAATAATGAATGTTTTCGGTAGGTGGTAACTCCGTTTCATTAATACAGTAGGCAGTCATGTTAATCAGCCAGTTTTGTAGAGTCAATGCTGGTGAATTCGGATCTCCACTCTCTAAATTGACGGAGCCTACTTGATAGTAAATATGTCGCCAAGTCATAGCAAACAAATAATCAGCTTGTACTGGCGATCGCGCTGAATGCATAATCAATGTGTATACTATTGGACTATATCGGCAAAAAATGGCAGTAAAATACCTACCAGCATCTGGATGCTTAGCAAATAAGGCGATAAGTTCTTGATCGCTGTGATTGAACAGTGACTTGACTAAGGGGTGATTGGATTCTGGGAAATGAGGAATTTGCACAGTCTTTTTCAGTCGATGTTGCTAAAATTATCTAAGAAATGTATATTTTTCGTTAATCGCATAATATCTTGGTGTTGATATATTTATCACTAACAGCTTGATTAAAAGTTTGCATAAACTAGAAATACGACTGTTAATTTAAGTTCTAGTTAAACCATTACCTCGTCAAATACAACTTTCTTATATATTTATTAATTTGTTCATGGCCATACCAATTAACGTAACACCCTATTTGTTTACTCCAAACACCTTAGGTTCTTTTTTGCCTTTGGATAGCTTATTCTCTACCCAGGGCATTATGGTGATGCTACTAGCTGCTTATGCTGGTGCAATGTGGATGTTTCTCACCAGCGCTCCAAAAGTACATACTGTTATGGTGTCGGATTTGGAAATTGCTCGAGATTTGTATGAAGGGCTGTTGGATTTACCAGCTGCGGAAGTACCTTTGCACTATTATTACAATTATGAACAAACAATAGGCGCAACGGGAATCGATCCCATGTATTTAGGTAGTAGCCCTACTTATCCAAGCAGAATGTCTAATGCCACTGAAGGACTTTGGTATCAACTCAAG